>CAYPJN010000037.1:0-11829 GCA_964411055.1 uncultured Lentisphaerales bacterium
CGCGCCCTGCAGACGGGCATCCGCGACCCGCTGCTCCACGAGCCGCCGTCCCATCCGCGCCCCCCATCCGCCGACGCTGACTGGATGCCCCGCGAGCCGGCGGTGCTGCCGCAGCTCGGGTCCTATGATGTCGTCGTGGTCGGCGGCGGCACGGGTGGCGCGCCCGCCGCGATCGCCGCCGCGCGCGCCGGCGCCCGCGTGCTGCTGATCGAGGCGCTGCACGATCTCGGCGGCATCGGCACCCTCGGCTGCATAACAAACTATTGGCACGGCAACCGCGCCGGCTTCACGGAGGAGATCACCCGCGGCCTGCGCGAGCTGGGCGGCAACACGGCGCCTCCCGGCGCCGGTTCCTGGAACCCCGTGCACAAGAGCGAGTGGCTGCGCCGCGAATTCCTGAAGGCTGGCGGCACGCTCTGGTTCGGCGCCCTGGTCTCCGGCGTCCAGAAGAGCGGCCCGCGTGTGGGGGGCGTGATCGTCAACACCCCCTGGGGACGCGGGGCCGTGCGCGCGACGGTCGTGATAGACGCCACGGGCAAGGCCGATGTCGCCGCCGCCGCGGGTGCCGCCTGCCTCACGGTCAGCGACGCCGACCTGGCCGTCCAAGGCAGCGGCCTGCCCTCGCGGCCCTTCATTCCCGCATACCACAATACGGACTACACTTTCATAGACGACAACGACATCCTCGACACGACGCGCGCCTTTGTCGTGGCGCGCCGCCGCTTCCGCCGCGACTTCGACCTCTCGCCGCTTCCCGGCACGCGCGAGCGCCGCCAGATCGTCGGCGACGCGACGGTCACCCCGATCGACGTCTATGCCGGACGCACCTGGTCCGACGCCATTTGCCTATCCCGCAGCAACTTCGACAGCCACGGTTTCACCGTCCATCCGCTCTTCTTCGTCCAGCCGCCCGACCAGACCTGCCTTGACGCCTGGCTGCCGCTGCGCGCGCTGCTGCCCAAGGGTATCGCGGGCCTGCTGGCGACCGGCCTCTCGCTCAGCGGGCACCGCGACGTCATGCCTGTTTTCCGGATGCAGCCCGACATCCAGAACCACGCCTACGCCGCCGGTCTGGCCGCCGTCATGGCCCTGGCCTGCAAGGGCGAGGTGCGCCGCATAGACGTCCGCGCCCTGCAGCGCCGCCTGGTGGCCGCCGGACTCCTGCCGCAGACCGTGCTGCTGCACCGCGACCCGGCGCCCGCGCCGCGCGCCGTCCTGCGCGCCGCCGCCGCCGGGCCGCTCGACATGCACGCCGAACTGGCGGCGCTGCTCACCGATCCCGAGACCGCGCGCCTGCTGCTGCGGCAGCGCTTCGTTTCCGAGGCCGACGAGGGCGTGCGCGGTCGCTGCGCGCGGCTGCTGGCGGTCATCGGCGACCGCACCGGCGCCGAACTCCTGACACGCCTGCTGGGCGCGGCGCCCGGCTGGGACGCTGGCTGGAACTTCCGCGGCATGGGCCAGTTCGGGCGCAGCGTCAGCCCGCTCGACGAGATCGTGCTGCTTCTCGCCCGGGCGCGCGTCGGCGAGGCCAAGGGCGCCGTGCTCGAAAAACTCGGCCAACTCGGCCCCGACCCAAATCTCTCGCACGTCCGCGCCGCCGCGGTCTACTGCGAGACCTTCCCCGACGCCGAGTTCGCCGCGGCTCTGGAGCGCATACTGGACCAGCCCGCGCTCTCGCACCATGCCTGGACGGAAATCGGGGACGAACTGGCGGACATCCCCGAGAGCGCGACGGACAACACCACGCGTAACCGCAGCCTGCGCGAGCTCTACCTGCTGCGCGCCCTCTGGCGCTGCGGCGACCCGCGCGGCGTCGCCGCAGCGCGGCTGGCGCGCTACGCCGCCGACATCCGCGGCCACTTCGCCCGCCATGCCCGCGCCCTGCTCGCCGAGCCCCGCAACCGCGGCGGCCGTCCCGCCGCGCACGGAACCCCGGACGCGTGATGACCGCCAAGTCCGCCAGATGCCATCTGATCTGCGGCGACGACGACTTCCTCGTCGCGCTGGAGGCGCGGGCGTTGGTCGACCGGCTGGTGCCCGCCGAAAACCGCATGTTCGGGCTGGAAACCATCGACGGGCGCGTCGAGACCCTCGACGAGTGCCTGGCCTGCATCGCCAGTTGCCGGGAGGCTCTGGCGACCGACGGTCTCTTCGCCAGCGACAAGCTGGTATGGCTGCGCGAACCGGCCTTTCTATCCCTCGAGCGCCTGGCGCGGTCGGAGGCCCTCAAGGGTCCGCTCGCCGACTTGGTCGCCCAGGTCAAGGCCGGTCTTCCCGAGGGTCGCCATCTGCTGTTGACCACCGGCAGGATACACCGCGCCTCGGCGCTTTTCAAGGCCTTCGGCGCCGCCGGCGAGGTCAAGGATTTCGGCAACAACCTCAGGCCGTTCGAATGCGAGCGGCGCGCCGGGCAGTTTCTCGACCGTTGGCTGCCCACGCTGGGTCTCGCAATGGACGCGCAGGTCCGCAAGCGCTTCCTCGCCCGTGCGGGTACCGGTTCGCGCCAGATCGCCTCCGAGCTCGATAAGCTGCGCTGCTACCTCGGCGCCGGGGGCCCGGTACCGCCCGAGGCCGTCGACGACATCGTCTCCGGCGGAGGGGTCACGGAAATCTGGGATTTCACCGACGCCTTCGGCAAGCGCGACCTGAAGGAACTGCTCGTCCAGTCGCGGCGGCTGCTGGCGCAGTCGGAGCACCCAATCAGGCTGGCCAACGCTCTCGAAACGCGGGCCAGCGACCTGCTGTTGGTGCGCGAGGCGCTGGACCAGAAGTGGGCGATGCCGGACAGCTATGCCGGCCTGCGCTGGAACCCGCTGCCGCCGGCGACCGCGACCTGGCTGGACACGCGCGAGCCCGACATCCGCAAGACAGCGCCCTTCGTCATGAAGAAACTGGTCGTCCAGGCCTCGTGCTGGACACTGGCGCAACTGCGAAGGGCGCGCCACCATCTCGTGCAGATGCGCGAGCGACTGGTATCCTCGCCGCTGCCGCAGGAGTGGCTGCTGGAAGTCTGCCTGGTCGAGGCGCTGGCAGACGCGCGCGGCAGCCGCCGCGCGGAAAAATAGAACCCGGAACCGCGTGCATCGGGGAACTGGTTGCCACACTAGGATTCGAACCTAGACAAGCAGTTCCAGAGACTGCTGTGCTACCATTACACCATGTGGCAGTAGCGTCGGAAAGGGCGCCACTATACCGCGAAGCGCGCCGCTAATCAACCCTTTTCAGGGTGCCTCAGTTCACGCGCAGGGGCATCAGCACATAGAGGAAGGGCTGATCGCACTTGATGATGGCCGGACTGTGGCCGTTGCTCATTTCGATGAAAATCTCGTCCGAGTCGAGCGCGCGCAGCGGATCGATGATGTATTCGGGATTGAAGGTCACCGAAATCTCCTTGCCCGAGTACTTGACGGGAACCGTCTCGCGCGCTTCCCCCACCTCGATGTTCTGCCAGAGGATCGATAGGGTGTCGTTTGCGAAGGTCAGGCGGGCCGAGGCCGATTTCTCGGAACGCATCAGGGAGACGCGCCGCAGGGCGTTCATCAGTTCCTCGCGCGCCACCACCACCCGTTCGTCGCAGCCGGCCGGGATGACCTGCCGGTAGTTCGGATAGATGTTGTCGATGAGTTTGGTGCTCAGCATGGTGCCGCCCGCCTCGAAGACGGCCTGTCCCTTCTGGATGAAAATGCGCACATCCCCCTCATCGCCAAGGATGTGAATCAGTTCCGCGGCGCTCTTGCTCGGCAGCACGAAATCGCCCTCTGCCTCGGCCGGAAACTCGATCTCGCGCTCGCTCATCGCCAGCCGACGCCCGTCCGTCGCCACCATTGTCAGCTTGCCATCCTTGAACGACATCAGGATGCCAGTCAGCACGCGGCGCGTCTCATCCGTCGAGACGGCATACGACGTCTTGCGCAGCATATCCTTCATCACCTGTGACTCGATGCGGTAACAGACCGTCCCATCCTCGGACGGCACCGGCGGAAAATCGCGCTCCGGCAGGCCGATGATTTTGAAGAACGAGGTGCCGCACTGCATCGTGGCGACATCCTCGTCGCTGACCTCGATCTCGATGTTCGGCTCCGGCAGTTCGCGCACGATGCCCACCAGCCGTCGCACCGGCAGCGTCGTGCTGCCCTCGGACGCCACGGCCGCCTCGACGCGGCAGCGGATGCTGATGTCGAGATCCGTGGTGGTCACCTGCAGGTGGCCGCCCTCGGCCCTGAGCAGCGCGTTGGATAGTATCTGGAGGGTGCTGCGCGTGCCGACCACGTTCTGCACCTTCATCAGCGCGTCAAGCAGGGTCGCCCGCGAAATTATAAACTTCATCATGCTCTCCTCGCACCGGTTCTGAACCGCCGGTAACTCGTTGCCGTCTATTATAAAGAGTATTAATTAAAAAGAAAACAGTATCTATCAGAGCATGTCAATAGCGGCAACAAGTTTGAGGTTAGCGCGGAATACATGGTTTTTTTGGTCATTAATGGTTCTCAACAATCGTGTTAACAAACGTCAGTAACGGAGGGGTTGTTGGAAAAGCGGAGCGTCGACTGTCGATAAGCGTGAGGATTGCGACAGGAAATTAACAGGTTTACGCACGGGTTGTTGACAGGCTGCACGGTCAGATTTGCAGGGCCACGGGATCGTGTCCCAACTTGCGGACGCAGGTGCGGATGTTCTGCCGCAGGGTGTCGTCGACCGACATGCGGTTTTGAATGGTCTTGCAGGCATGCAGTACCGTGCCGTGCGTTTTGCCGAAGGAGTCGGCGATTTCGGGGAGGGAGGCGCGGGTCAGTCGCCGGCAGAGGTACATGGCGATCTGCCGGGGCATGGCTACGGAGCGCGGGCGCCGCTTGCTGGAGAGGTCAGTCACGCGGACATCGAAAAAGTCGGCGACGGTCTTTTGAATATCGTCGAAGGTGATGTCCTCCTGGCGCTCCTTGTCGAGCAGGTCGCGCAGCAGGTAGCGCAGCGAGTCCAGCGTCAGGGGCTCGCTGGTCAGCGAGTTGTAAGAAATGGCCCGCAGCATGGCACCCTCGAGCGACCTTACGTTCGACTGGACGTTCTCGGCGATGAAGGTCTGCAGTTCATCGGAAAGCGGCTTCTCCATGTGGGCCTGCTTGTAGCGCAGGATCGCCAGGCGCGTTTCGAAGTCGGGGCACTCCAGTTCGGTCACGAGTCCCCACTCGAAGCGCGACACCAGGCGCTTTTCGAGACCGGCGATCTCGCTGGCGGGCCGGTCGGAAGTCATGATGATCTGCTTGCGTGACTCGAACAGCGCGTTGAAGGTGTGGAAGAACTCCTCCTGCAGGCTCGCCTTGCCGGCCAGGAAGTGGATGTCGTCGATCAGCATGACGTCCACATTGCGGTATTTGGTGCGGAAATCTACCGTGCTGCGGTTCTGCAGCGCGGTGACATACTCGTTCAGCAGGGCCTCGCTGGAGACATAGGCCACGGTCATGCCGGGGGATTCCAGCACGCGGTTGCCGACCGCCTGGATCAAGTGGGTCTTGCCGAGCCCGGTCTGCCCATAGATGAAGAGCGGGTTGTAGGCACGACCCGGCGCCTGGGCGACGGCCAGCGCGGCGGCATGCGCGAAGCTATTGGAGGGGCCGATCACGAACTCGTCGAAGCTGTACTTCGGGTTCATGATTCCGATGGACTGCGATTTGCGGGCGAAGTCGGCCTTCGTCTTCCGCGCGCGTCCCGTCGGCCTTGAGGTCGGCTCGGGCAGCGGCGCCGGATCCGTGCTCTGGATGCTGAATTTGACATCGATGGCCGCGTCGGGCGTGGCGAACTTCATCGCCTGCCGGATCAGGGGAAGATAGTTCTCCGTGATCCACATCTGATGGAAGTCGTTCTCAACACCCAGCGTAAGGATGTCGGCCTCGAGCCCGACAGGCTTGAGGATGTCGATCCAGCGGGAAAAGGTATCCTCGTTCAAGACCGTCTTCAACTGGCCGCAGGCGCGGCTCCAGAGTGTGGCAGCGTCCATAACTCACCGCATTCCATGAAAAAATCAACCGTATATGGCATAGCCCCGCCGGGGCTTCCGGCCGCCGAAGGCCAGATATGAGAGAGTGCCCCGAGGGGATGAAGGTCACATATCCCGATGCCCCCGACAAGCTAAAAGAATCATAAACATATTAACAGGTTGTTGACAGGCGGAAACGGCCGCGTAAGTGATTGGAAACAATAATATGCCGCCTCTCAACGTTATTCAACCATGACGCAAATCCTGTGCCGGGTAGGCGCGGGACGCAGGATGTCAGCCAACAAACGGAGATGAGCAATGAAGCAGATCATGGGCATCACATCCGCCATGGCACTCGGGATGCTATTGGCGGGGCGGGTTTATGCACAGGAGACACCGCCCAAGGGACCCTTCGGCGGCGCGGCGCCGCGCGAGATGCGCGGACGCCAAGCGGCGGAGCGCGGCGGCTTCGTTCGCGGCGGCGCCGACAGGCAGAACGAGATGCTGTTCCGCATGCTGCAGGATCCGCAGGTCGTTAGGGAGATCGGGCTCTCCGACGAGAAGTCCGCGGCCCTCAAGAACGCCTTCCGCAAGGTGCAGGAGAAGCAGATCGACCTGCAGGCCGAGCTCGACAAGCTCAACCTGCAGCAGACCGGCCAGATCGCGGGGCTGCTGAGCGACCGCGGCAAGAAGGCCGACGACGCGGTCAAGCTTGTCGAGGAGATGGGCCGTATCAGCACGGAACTCTCCAAGCTGGCGATCGAGCGCATCCTGGCCGTGCGCGAGCACCTGACCGACGACCAGATCAAGAAGGCGCGCGAGGTCGGAGAGGCGCGCATGGCGCGCTGGCGCGAGGGCATGCGCGAGGGCGGCGAGGGAAGGCGCATGCGCGAGGGCGAGAGGCGGCGTGAACGCAACGGCGATAGGCCCCCGCGCGAGGGCCGTGAACGCCCGGATCGCGAGTGAGGCACGCACTACTTGATGCGGTCGAGGACGTTGTCGTCGGGCGTGAGCGACGTGGGCATGCCGGCGATGCGGATCATGCGGCTGATCAGGTCGTCGAGCGTCCGGCTGCTTTCGGAGGCCATCTCGAGAATGGGCTTCTGCTCGTCGGAGACGGGACCGAAATAGCGCCCGAGCAACATGTCGATGGCCCCGGTGACGACCGTCAGCGGCTGGCGGAGCTCTTGGCCGAGCTCGGCCATCAGGATGAGCAACTGGCGGCGCGACAGATCGGCGTTGTCGGGGCGGCCGGCGGGGATCATGACGATGCGCTTCAGCGTCTCCATCTGCGCCTCGGCGCGCAGGGCGGTCTGCTGAAGGGTCTTGTTCATCTCGGAAAGGATGTTGTCGACAAGTCCGGGCAGAGCGCCGTCGCCCGGTTCCGTTTTCTGCAGTTGCTGTAGCAGTTCGGCCAGCGGCGTTCCGGCCGTGGACGCTTCCGGCGCGGCGGGCGTTTGAGCGCCGATAACCGTGTTGCCACCTTCCGCGCCGCCGCGACCCTTGCCGGAGCCATCCGTGCCGCCGCTTCCGGGTGCGCCGGCGGCCAGGTCTTCAAGGATGGCCGCCGGCAGCCCCATGGAGATCAGGCGGCTCTTGAGTTCCCCTTCGTCTCCGCCGCGCGCCTCGGCGCGGCGGATATGCCGCTTAAGCTTGCCCTCCTTGACGGTCATCTCGCCGCGCAGCTTCATGTACTGGGCGACCAGGCCGTCCACGGCCAGCTCCTCGATCAGCTCCTTCACCCTCGAGGCCAGCATCTCGACGGCCCCGATGTCCGCGCCCAGGCGCTGCAGCCGCGCGGCGACGTCAGCCTCGACGCTCTTGATCATCTTGCGGATGGCGCGCCGCCCCTTCTGGGTGCGGTTGCCCGGCGCATCGAGGATCTCGTCGCTCATACGCTGCAAGCGCTCGATGGTCTGCCGCGACAGCTCCTCGGGACCGAGCATGTCGGCCTTCGGCGGCGGCGTGACGATGCGCGCCAACTCCGCCACGGCCTGGTCGTCATTGAGATCGGCCTGCCGCAGGTGCTCGGCGTCGGACGGGGCGGCGGCCGCGCCGGCCTCCAGGAAGCGGCTGATGGCCGCCGCGGACGCGGCCGAGAGCCCCGTATCCGGGGCCTCGTCCTTGTCGACGACCGTCTCGTGATCCGTCACGCGCCGGTAGCTGAAGTCGATGGTGCGGACGCGGGTCAGGCCCGCGGCGCTCAGCAGGCCTGCCAGGCCGTTGGACTGGCGCACCTGCTCTTCGTTGAGGAACAGGAGCTTCACAAAGGACTGGAACTCCTCCATGGTTAGCCCCTGCTGGAAGCAGATACCCTGCGCGTTGAGCCCGGCCAGGCACCTGGCGAGCGAGATGGTGCCGGCGGTCGCCGGTCCGGTGGAGACCCCTTCCGCCTGGAAGTCGTCCTCGACGACGGCCACCTCGAAGTCGCCGTGGCTCAGGTGGAAGAGTTTCAGGGCTTGCGCGGCGTCGGCGATCGACTGCCGCGTGATCTTGTGCTCCAGTCCGTAGACCCTACCGTTGGCAAGGACGAAGGCGAGCCAGCGTACGACCGTGTGGGCGTCGGTGTTGCGCGTGGCTGCGTTCGGGTCAGGTTTTCCATTCATGCTGGCGGCCTCCTGGAAAACAGGGTGAAACGGCGCTACTGCAGGGCGTGCCGGATGGCCGGTGCGTAGCGCCGCGTGTATATGGCTAAGGACAGGAAATTGATGGCCAGGCCGGCCGCCTCGATCCACAGCATGGCGCCGCGCGACGGGATGCCGTAGGCGATGTGAATATAGAGCAGGCAGCCGATGGGGAAGCTGACGGCTGTCCGCAGCTTGCCGACCCAGTTGGCCCGCATGTCGGCGTCCTGGCCCGCCGCCAGGGCGCGCAGGAAGGAGACCCACTGGTCGCGGAGGAGGTAGCAGACGGTGAAGACGAGCATGAACACGGCATGCGGGCGCTGCGCGCCGCCATGCCAGGCCAGCAGAAAGGCGAGCGTCGGAAAGACGATGATGTAGAAGACCTTGTCCGTCAACGGATCGGCCAGGGCGCCGAAGCGGCTCGTGACCCGCCAGCGGCGCGCGAGCATGCCGTCGAAAAGGTCGGTCAGCGAGGCCAGCGCGAGACAGGCCAGGTTGACGGGCGGCAGCCAGCGCGGCTGCCGGACGAGCGCCGCGAGGGCGCCCACCATAAAGAGCAGCACGAAAGGCACACGCGCCAGCGTCAGGGCGGTGACAATGGCCTTGGCCGCTGCAGGGCCGGGAGCGTGTTGCTGTTCCGACATGCGAAAATACTACCACAGCGCGGCCGCCGGCATCAACGGAACTTTCATGGGACTTTCGCGCTTTTGGGTTTGGACACCGCCGCGCCGTGTGCTATCCTGAAGTCCAATCAATCGCCTATCCGCGGAATCGCGCCGGTAGTCGGCGGCCCGGCGGGGGCACGAGGGCAACATCATGGCTGAAAGCGTTTCCACGAAGATGGACGGGCCGGTCAAGGCCTACAAGGGCAAGAAGTTGCGCGTGGCGATCATCGGATGCGGCGGCATCTCGCAGACGCACCTGACTGCCTACAAGAACATCCCCGAGGTCGAGATCGTCGCCGGCGTCGACATCAAGCCCGACCGCCTGGACATCATGCATGACAAGTGGGGCGTCCCGAAGGAGGCGCTCTTCAAGGACTGGAAGGTCATGCTGAAGAAGATCAAGCCCGACGCCGTCGACGTCTGCACCCCGAACGGCGTCCATTGCGCGCCGGTCGTCGACGCCTGCAACGCCGGCTGCCACGCCTTTGTCGAGAAGCCGATGGCCATGAACCCCGCCGAGTGCGAGAAGATGATCGCCGCGGCCAAGAAGGCCAAGGTCAAGCTCAGCGTCGGCTTCCAGTGGCGCTACACGCCGAACACCAAGGCGCTGCGCGCCGCCCGCGAGAAGGGCCAGTTCGGCAAGATCATGTTCGTCAAGTGCCAGGCCCTGCGCCGCCGCGGCATCCCCAACTGGGGCGTCTTCGGCCAGAAGAAGCTCCAGGGCGGCGGCCCGATGATCGACATCGGCGTGCACATCCTCGAATGCGCCTACGCCTTCATGGGCTCCCCGAAGCCCGTCGCCGCCAGCGGCAACATCTGGACCTATCTCGGCGACAAGCCCTCGACGGTACGCAACGCCTGGCCGAACTGGGACTACAAGACCTACACCGTCGAGGACCTGGCCATCGGACAGATACGCTTCGCCAACGGCGCCATCCTGCAGATCGAGTCCTCCTTCGCCGCCCATATCGAGAAGGACGTGATGAACTTCACGGCCATGGGCGAGAAGGCCGGCTGCTCGTGGGAGACGGCCGCAATCTTCACGGATCTCAACGACCTGATGGTCAACGCCGTGCCGGCCTACATCGGCGACGGGAGTTGGGGCAACCTCTTCACGGAGAAGCTGAAGAACTGGGTCGACGGCTGCCTGAAGGGCTCGCCCCTCAACGCCTCCGGCGAGGACGGCCTCGCCGTCCAGAAGATGCTCGACGGCATCTACCGCTCCGCGGCGGCCGGCAAGGAAGTCACCATCAAGTAAAGGCATCCGCCTGCAAAACCCCGGGTTTTGCAGGCGGAGGGTTCAGGGTTCGGGGTTCATGAGGCGCGTTGCCCTGAACCCTGAGCCCTGAACCCTGATACCTCCCTTTTGCGGACCGGACGCGGGCCGCTCCATGATCGCCATCATAGACTACCAGGCCGGCAACCTCACCAGCGTCCAGCTAGCACTGGAGTCGCTCGGGGCAGTTGGCCAGATCACTGCCGACCCTGCGCGCCTCCGCGCCGCCGAACGCGTGCTCTTCCCCGGTGTCGGCGCCGCCGGCAGCGCCATGCGGACGCTGCGGACCACGGGCCTCGACCGCGCCATCCGCGAGACCGTCGCCGCCGGCACCCCCTTCCTCGGCATCTGCCTCGGCACCCAGATACTCTTCGAGTCTTCCGAGGAGGACGGCGGCGTCGACCTGCTGGGGCTCCTCCCGGGCCGCGTGCGGCGCTTCCGCCCCCGCGACCCGCGCACCAAAATCCCCCACATGGGCTGGAACCAGGTGCGTCGGCAGCGCCCGCACCCGCTGCTGGATGGGATTTCCGACAACAGCGACTTTTACTTCGTCCACAGCTTCTACCCCGACCCCGCCGACCCCGCCGACATCCTCGGCCTGACCGACTTCGCCGACGGCGCCTTCGCCTCGATGGTCGCGCGCGGCAACCTGGCCGCCACCCAGTTCCATGTCGAGAAGTCGGGACCCGTCGGCCTGCGGCTCCTGCGTAATTTTCTGAACTGGCAGCCCGGCCGCGACTCCCCGGCGCCCCCCGCCTGAACACCATGCTCGCCTTCCGCGTCATCCCCTGCCTCGACATCGTCAACCGGCGCGTCACCAAGGGCGTCCGGTTCGCCAACAACATCGACCTCGGCGATCCCGTGGAGCTCGCCGCCCGCTACTACGCCGACGGCTGCGACGAACTCGTCTTCTACGACATCACCGCTTCCGCGGAAAGCCGCGCGATCGACATCGGCATCGTCCGCGAGGTCGCGCGCGCCGTGCGCATCCCCTTCGCCGTCGGCGGCGGCATCGCCACCCTCGACGACATCGCCCGCGTGCTCCTCGCCGGCGCCGAGAAGGTCTCCGTCAACTCCCTCGCCGTCGCCCGCCCGGAAATCATCGCCGAGGGCGCGCGCGCCTTCGGCGCCCAGTGCATCGTGCTCGGCATGGATCCCGCCGCGCACCCCGACCGTGCCCGTTTCCCGTCCGGCTACGAGGTGACCACCCGCGGTTTCCGCGTGCGCACGGGACTCGATGCCGTCGCGTGGGCGCGCCGCGCCGCCGACCTCGGCGCGGGCGAGATCGTCGTC
>CAYPJN010000038.1:0-11810 GCA_964411055.1 uncultured Lentisphaerales bacterium
ATCCAGGCCTTCATCGACGCCTCCTGGAACCACATTACGATCGGCAGCCTCGCCGCCATCGCGCTGGCCGGGATCTTCTCCTTCTTCAACAGCCGACGCAAACGTTGCCGCGAGCATCCGACCGACCCCGGCTGCATCGTGCCGAGCGACGATGCCGACCTCCCCGAAACCAACAACGACAGGAAAACGCCATGAACACACGACTGCTCTCCGCCGCCATGCTCGCCCTCGTTGCCTGCCCGCTCCTGGCCCAGGAGACGCTCCCGGTCGACGAGATCGTCGCCCGCGCCAACCGCGCCGCCTACTACCAGGGGCGCGACGGACGGGCCAAGGTCTCGATGTCGATCAAGGACGCCCAGGGACGCGAGCGCACCCGCGAATTCACCATCCTGCGGCTCGACCTCGAACCCGAGGGGACGGCCGGCGACGCCTTCACGGGTGACCAGAAGATGTACGTCTTCTTCGAACGTCCCGCCGACGTCAACAAGATGGCCTACCTCGTCCACAAGCATGTCGGCGGTGACGACGACCGCTGGCTCTTCATGCCGGGGCTTAACCTGGTCAAGCGCATCGCCGCCTCCGACAAGCGCACCAGTTTCGTCGGCTCCGATTTCTTCTACGAGGATGTCTCCGGGCGCAATCCGGCCGCCGACAACCACGAACTGCTCGAGACGACCGACACCTACTACGTGCTCAAGAACACGCCCAAGGATCCGAAGTCGGTCGAGTTCGCCGCCTACACGGTCTGGATCCACAAGGGCACCTTCATCCCCGTCAAGGGCGAGTACACCGACGCCGCGGGCAACAAGATCCGCGAGATGCAGGCGCTGGAGGTCAAGGATATCCAGGGGTTCCAGACGGTGACGAAATCGGTGCTCCGCGACCTGCGGACCGGCAGCGCCACGACCATCACGTACAACAAGGTCGAGTACAACCTCGGCCTGGCCGAGGATCTCTTCACCGAGCGCTACCTGCGCAATCCCCCGCGGGCGCAGTTGCGCTGAGCGCCGAAACGGGGGCAAGGGGCAAGTGCGGTGAAAATTGCATTCGTCCCGGGGTCGGCCGTCCCTGAAGCTTGTACAGTGTAGCCATGGCTAGACAGGGGCCGGCCCCACCATTGCAGGCAACTTCCACCTCCGCCACCGCCGCCGGTCAGAAGAGGCCGTGGGCCAGCAGCAGCGCCTCGTCGGCCAGAATCTCGCGCGTCGGGCCGTCGGCCACGAGCCGGCCGCCATCGAGCACGATCACGCGCGGGCAGGTTTCCGCCACCAGGCGCAAATCGTGGGTGGCGACGATGCGGGTGAGCGTGAAACCCTGCAGCAGCGCGGCCAGCCGGCGGCGCGCGCGCGGATCGAGACTGGCGGAGGGCTCGTCCATCACCAGGATTTCCGGCTCCAGGGCCAGCGTGGTGGCGATCGCCACGGCCCGCTTCTCGCCGGCCGAGAGACGGTAGGGCGGGCGCCGCCGCGCGTGCGCCATGCCGACGCGCTCCAGCGCCGCCGTCACGCGCGCCTCGACCGCCTCCGGCGGCAGGCCGGCGTTGAGCGGCCCGAAGGCGACATCCTCCTCGACGGTCGGCATGAAGAGCTGGTCGTCGGGATCCTGGAAGACGAGGCCCACGGCGCGCCGCGCCGCGCAGAGCGTGGCGCGGGTCACGCGGGTCTCCCCGATCAGCACCTCGCCGCCCGTGGCCATCAGGCAGCCGTTGAGGTGCAGCAGCAGCGTGGACTTGCCGGCGCCGTTGCCTCCGATGACCGCCACCGACTCGCCGGGGGCGATGCGGAACGAGACGCCGTCCAACGCCCGTGTGCCATCCTGGTAGTCATGCGCGAGGTTGCGCGCCTCGACGGCCGTACGCGGCGTCATGCCGGCCCTCCCGCGATCAGCCGCCCGAGCGCTTCCGGCAGGTTCCGGAGACGCGCCGCCAGGAAGAAGAGCAGGCAGCCGCCGAGAAACAGCGCGTCGCTCCAGCGCAGCCGCGGCGCCTGGAGCAGGCGCACCTCGCCGTCGAAGCCGCGGGCCACCATGGCGTCGAAGACGCGTTCGGCCCGGTCCAGCGAGCGGATGAGCAGGTGGCCGGTCATGGCGCCGTAGGCGGGCAGCGGCAGGGCGCGTCCGGGCGCGCGCAGCGCGGCGCTGCGCAGCATGGCGGACGCCTGGCCGGCGACGACGAACAGGTAGCGGTAGAGGAACAGCATCTGCATCACCAAGACGCGCGGCACGCCGAGCCGCGCCAGGGCCGCGCCCAGCCGGTGCATGCCCGTGCAGGCCACCAGCGCCAGGGCCGCCCCGGCCGTCAGCGCGAAGCGCAGCAGGATCGAGAGGCACGCGAGCCACCCGTCCGTGACGACCACGGGGCCGAGGGCCAGAACCGGCCGGCGCTCCATGAGCGGATTGAAGAGGCCGACGAGCAGCGCGAAGGGCGCGGCGGCGAGCAGCTTGCGGAGGATGAGCCGCGGCGGGATGTGGCCGAGCGCCACGAGGGTCACCGGATAGAAAAGGAAGGGTGTCATTGGAGCGACGGCCAGGCGCGGAAAGGAGAGCACCGCGACGGTGAAGGCCAGGGTGGCGAGCACCTTGGCGCGCGCATCGATGCGGTGCACGGGCGAGTCCAGGCGCCCGATCTCGTCCATGCGGCCCGGCTCCAGTTGCCCGGCAAAGCTCATTTCCGGCGGCGTCCCGCCCCGAGCAGGAGCCCCGCCAGGCCCGCCAGCGCCACGGTCAGCAGGCCGCCGGTCACGCCCGCCAGCGAGGTGGCGGGGCTCACGGCGGGCCATGACTCTTCGTCCGGCCGCGCATCGTCCGCGGCCGGGAACGCATAGCCGGGCATCAGCGCCGTCCGTTCCTGGATGCCCGCCATCCGCTGGTGGAGTCCGCCCTCCGGCGCGGCGGGCTCCGCCTGTCCGATGATCCGCGCGACCGACCATTCCAGGCCATCCGGACGGGCCGAGGCGAACCAGCTTGCCACGCCGCCGATGAAGAGGGTGGCGGCGACGAGGCCGGCGGCCACCGGATCCAACCGCCGACGCGCGGCGCGTGGCGCGCCCTCCGCCAGGGCCGCCGGCCGCCGGCGGGCGACATAGGCGACGACGGCGGCAGTCGCGGCCCCCTCGACGAGGCCAATGGCGAGATGCACCGGCAGCATCAGCATCAGGAATGTGCCGAAGGGCAGCGCCGCCAGGCCCGAGGCCCGCGTCTCGACGACCACGCCGAGGGCGCCAAGCTGCAGCCCGGCCACGCCCGCGGCGACCGCGGCGAACCAGGCCCGGGAACTGCCGGCCGGCGCGCCGCCGGCCAGCGGACGGTAGATCAGCGGGTAGGCGACGAAGGCCGGGAAGAAGCCGAGGTTGAACAGGTTGCAGCCCAGCGCCAGCAGGCCGCCGTCGGCGAAGAAGAGCGCCTGCACGGCCAGCACCGAGGCGATGGCCAGGAAGGCGGCGTGCGGGCCCAGCAGGATGGCGAGCAGCAGGCCGCCGCCGAGGTGTCCGCTCGAGCCGGTTCCGGGAATCGCAAAATTGATCATCTGCGCGGCGAAGACGAAGGCGCCCAGCACCCCCATGCGCGGGGCCAGGCTCTCGCGCAGGGCGTGCCGCAGACGGCGGGCGCAGTGGGCGAGCCATCCGCCCGCGACGGCCCAGAAGGCCGCGCCGACGGCTGGGGAGATCAAGGCATCGGACATGTGCATATGAAGATCAGGTTGGGGAAGGTGGCGCGGTAGCGCGCGAGCGGTTCCGAGTCCTCGACCAGATCGAGCCGCTCTTCGCCGGGCTTCTTGGCCTCCACATAGCCGATGATCCGATCGGCGCCGTTCCATAAGCGGAAATCGGGGTTGCCGGCCTCGGTGGGCTTGGGCAACGTGGTGACGCGGACGTGTTTCCTTCCGGTGCTCTCCGCCACCGTCTGCAGCAGACCGGCGAGCGCGGGGTGGAAGCTCTCCTCGCGCGCGTCGCCCTGCCGCGCGACGGCGTGAAGATCCTTGAGGTAGCCGGAGAAAAGGTCGGCGGGCGTCATCAGCGGCAGAATATCCTCGGCAGACTGCATCGTCAAGCGCATATGGGCGCGCCCAGTAATCGGCCGTGTTCTTCCCTTTGCACTCGACAAATGACGCGGTACGTTTAAAATAGCATGTCTGATTGCAAAACCTGGAGCTGCGGATGTTCTCATTCCTGATCGGCGTCTTCATTCTCGTGGCGGGATACTTCACCTACGGGCGGATGGTCGAGCGGCTCTTCGCCCCGGACGGGCGTCCCACCCCGGCCGTCGGCCACCCCGACGGGATCGACCGTCTGCCGCTGCCCCACTGGAAGAACATGCTGATCCACCTGCTCAACATCGCCGGCATCGGCCCGGTGATCGGCGTGATCCTGGGCATCAAGTTCGGCGCCATCGTCTTCATCCTGCTCCCCATCGGCAACATCCTCGGCGGCGCCGTGCATGACTTCTTCAGCGGCATGATCTCCATGCGCCACGACGGCGCCAACACGCCGCTGCTCGTCCGCCGCTACCTCGGCCCCCGCATCCACCACGTCTACGCCCTCTTCCTCGCCATCACCCTGCTGCTCGTCGGCACGGTCTTCGTAAACATCCCGGCCAACATACTCATCCATGGCCGGGCGCAGTGGTTCTGGCCCGCGGTCGCCGCCATCTTCATCTACTACTTCGCGTCGGCCTTCTTTCCGGTCGACAAGATCATCGGACGCATCTACCCCATCTTCGGCGCGATCCTGCTGCTCTCCTCGCTGGCGGTTCTCGCGGGCCTCGCTTCCCATGCGGGTCTGCTGCAGGAGATCGACCTCGCCAACCTGGCCGCGGAATTCACCCGGCATCCGGCCGGCGAGCCGGTCATCCCCATGCTCTTCGTCACGATCGCCTGCGGCATCATCTCCGGCTTCCACTCCACCCAGGCGCCGATCGTCGCTCGCACGATCATGTCCGAGCGGCGGGGACGCGCGGTCTTCTACGGGATGATGATCGTCGAGGGGCTCGTCGGCATGATCTGGGCCGCGGGCGGCATGGCGCTCTACGCACACCGGCCGGAGCTGCTGGCCAGCGGTAACGGCCCCATGCTGCTGAGCGATCTGGCAACTTGGATCCTGCACCCGGCGGTGGCGCGGTTCGCACTGCTGGGCGTCGTCGTGCTGGCCATCACCTCGGGCGACACGGCGTTGCGCAGCCTGCGGCTGGTGGTCGCGGAGTACTTCTCGATCGACCAGAAGCCCGTCGTCCGGCGGCTGCTGACGACGCTGCCGATCTTCGGCGCGGTGATTTGCCTGCTGGCCTGGTCGAACGCCGCCCCGGACACCTTCAAGATCCTCTGGAACTACTTCTCGTGGAGCAACCAGGTGATAGCCGCCTTCGCGCTGCTCGTGGCCGTGGCCTACCTGCGGCGCGAAGACAAGCCGGCCTGGGTGGCGGCGGCGCCGGCGCTCTTCATGGTCTTCATCGTGCTCGACTACATCCTTTTCGTGAGCCCGACGGCGGTCAAGGGCGCCCCGCTGGGCTTCGGCCTGCCCGCGGTCGTGGCCGCCGGCATCGCGGCGCTGCTCGCGGCGGCCATCGTCGCGCGCGTATGGCACCTGCCGCGGCAGCCAAAAGACCTCGAATTACCAGAGACTTCGTGATTTCCTGACTTCCTGACCCCTGAGCCCTGAACCCAGAACCCTACGCCAAAGAACTGCTGGAGATACGACAATGAACAAGACTGGATGCCTGCTGGCCGCCGCATGCGCCATGTTCGCGGCTGCATCGAACGCCGATGTCAAGCTTTCGACAATCTTCTCCAGTAACATGGTGCTGCAGCGCGACCGCGAGGTGCCCGTCTGGGGCTGGTCCGACCCAGGCGAGGAAGTATCCGTGGCCTTCGCCGGAAAGAGTCACAAGACCGTCGCGGATAAGAATGGCGCGTGGGAAGTGCGGCTGGCGCCCCTCGCGGCCAGCACCAACGGTCGGCCGCTCGTCGTGACCGGCAAGAACTCCATCACGAATGCCAACGTCCTCGTCGGCGACGTCTGGCTCTGCTCGGGACAGTCCAACATGGAAATGAGCTTCGCCTGGGGCGTCCTGGACGGGGCCAAGTTCCTTGACGAGGCGGCGCAATTCCCGTTGATCCGCCGGATCAAGGTGAGCAAGAAGAAAGCGGTGGAGCCCTTGCAGAACGTCGGGGTCGACAGCGCCTGGAGCGTCTGCAGCTCAAATACCGCGAAGGAATACACGGCGGCCGGCTATTTCTTCGCGCGGCGCCTGGTCCTGGATCTCGGCGTCCCGGTCGGCCTGCTAGACGACAACTGGAGCGGCTGCGCGATCGAGCCGTTCATGGCGCCGGAGGGCTTTGAGGACGAGCCCCTGCGTTCGTTCCTGCCCGCCATCCGGCAGGGGATCACCGGCACGCCCGAGTGGAGATCCGCGTGGGAGAAGCAGATCGACGCCGTGAAGCAGTGGCTCGCGGCCAGCGAGGCCGCCCTGGCCGCCGGGACGGCGATTCCCCCCCAGGTTGCGCCGCTCGCGTCTAACGGGGCCTGTTCGCAATACGAAGTTCCCGATCAAGGGCGCGATCTGGTACCAGGGATGCAGCAATGCCGGCAACAACGAGGACTACCGTTTCAAGCTCAAGGGGCTCGCCGACGGCTGGCGCCAGGTTTGGGGCTACGATTTCCCGTTCTTCTACGTCCAGCTGGCCGCCTTTACGGCGCCGACCTCCGATCCCGCCGGCGGCAACGGCTACGCCCGGATCCGCGACGGGATGCGCCTGGCGCTGACCAACATCGTAAACAGCGGCATGGCCTGCGCCATCGACATCGGCATGGTCAACGACATCCACCCGAAGAACAAGATCGACGTCGGCGAGCGCCTCGCCCGCTGGGCGCTGGCGAAGACCTACGGCAAGACCGAGGTGATCCCCTCCGGCCCGCTCTTCAAGGCGATGAAGCCGGGCATCGACGACTTGATCCTCGAATTCGAATACGCCGATGGCCTCATGACCGCCACGAAGCAGGGCTACGCGGCGCCGGTCCCGACGCCCGGCGTCGCGCCCAAGCACTTCGCCATCGCGGGCTCCGACCGCGCCTGGCACTGGGCCGACGCCGAGATCCGCGGCAACACCATTGTCGTCTCGTCCGACAAGGTTCCGGAGCCGGTGGCCGTGCGCTACGCCTTCCGCGCCTATCCCGACGGGGTGAACGTCTACAACGCCGCCGGCCTGCCGATGGTTCCGTTCCGCACGGACGACTGGTAGTGTGAACGCTGAGCGCGCAACATTGATTCCGCTATGGGATTCGACGCCATCATTCTTTTACTAAATATCAGGAGTTTGTTATGAGCAAAATCCGTCTTGCGATTTGGAACGAAAACATGCACGAGAAGGCCGATGGCGCTTTCGGCGATTTGATCAGGAGTTTCTATCCCGATGGAATCCACAACGTGCTGGGCCGCAATCTCGCGGCGGACGACTTCGAGATCAAGTCCGTATCGCTGGACATGCCCGGGCAGGGACTTCCAGACGACGTTCTCAACAACACCGATGTGTTGATGTGGTGGGGACACTGCGCCCACGGGCAGGTCGCGGACGATCTCGTCACGAAGATTCAGTACCGCATTCTATCCGGCATGGGTCTGATCGTCCTTCACTCCGGCCACTATTCGAAGATTTTCCGCCGCATGCTCGGCACCTCGTGTTCGCTACGCTGGCGCGAGGTCGGCGAGAAGGAACGCCTCTGGGTTGTCGATCCCTCGCATCCGATCGCCAATGACGTTCCACTCTCTTTCGTCGTTCCTCACACCGAGATGTACGGCGAGCCCTTTGGCATCCCGGACGACGGGCAGGTTGTCTTCATCTCGTGGTACGAGGGTGGCAACGTCTTCCGCAGCGGCGTGACTTTCAAGCGCGGCGCCGGCAAGATCTTCTATTTCTCGCCCGGACACGAGACATTCCCGATCTACAACCAGCCCGAGATCATCAAAGTTCTCGGTAACGCGGTCCGCTGGGCCTGTCCGACCGTTCCGCCGCAGAAAACCGACTGCTGGAATCAGGATCCCGTCGTCGAGACCGTCTACAGCGAGAACCCGGTCAACAAGGTCGACACCTCGGCCCTTCACAAGTCAGTCTAGGTTCGGCTGGATCACACTGCGGGGCCGGCCATTCTGGCTTAAAGGCGAGTCTGCCTACCAATTTCCAGTACGCGGCTGCCTGAGGCGTGCTGTCGCCACGGACGAGTTGGCGAACTCACGCCTCGCGTGGTCCCATACAAGACGTTTGCCGGGCTCGAACAAGGCGGCGACGGCAAGGCTCGACGCCTGTGACATCACGCCGGCGTAATCGAAGTCGCTGCCGACTTCCGGTCCGCCCTTCATCGCCGCGATGAATTCCTTGTAGGGGCATCCGCCCGGCACTCGCGGATATTTTTCCGCCGGCAGTGTGCCGGCTGCGGCAAGGGCCCTCTTGTCCATGTCCGGAAGAATTCGAAGATAGTTGGCGCCATGGTGGCCGTACTCGATGACACCCGTCGTGCCGTAAACGAGCGCTCCGTTGGTCATGCCGTCCCGCTTATATTTCACGACCTCGGCGGACATGGTCGGCGGGAACCAGTACCTGCGTGCGGCGGCGTCGCCAGGCAGCGGATATTTGTCCGGCACGAGTACATCCGCGCAAGCGAGGCCGTCGTACCAGAAGAGTTTGAACGGCCCCCCGTCGCGTTTGCGGAACTCAAAGACGGTCTTCATGCCCTTCGGGAAGGTAAGGCCGTGCATGACGGGATCCCAGTCGCAGCCGCAGGGTGTCACGGTCACCGCGTCTGGAAGCCGCAGGCCGAATGTCCAGAAGAGCGGATCCATCAGGTGGCAACTCCAGTCGCCGATTGTCGAGGAGCCGTACATCGTCCAGAAACGCCATACGCCCGGCACGAACTTCGGAAAGAACGGACGGTGCGGCACGGGCCCCTGCCATAGGTTCCAGTCGAGCCCGTCAGGGACGTCGTACGACTTCGCCATTTCGTCGAGGCTGTCCATGAAGCTGTATTGCGCGGGGCACCAGATGTGCGCCTCCGTGACATCGCCTATAAGGCCGGCCTCGACCCACTCGCGGAAATCGCGGATCGTGTCGTAGGCATGGCCCTGGTTCATCGCCTGATTGACCAGGTTTGTCGCCTTCGCGGCGGCAACCATCCTGTCGACATCCTCGAAACTCTGGCCGAGCGGCTTCTCACACTGTACGTGTTTTCCGCGTTTGAGGCACTCGATTGCCTGAGCCGCGTGGAGATGATCCGGAGTGCCGACCATGACGGCGTCGATATCTTTGTCCAATTGGTCGAGCATCATGCGATAGTCCTTGAAGAACGGGACATGCGCGTACTTTTTCCGCATGTCTGCCGATCTCCGCTCGTCCACATCGCAGAGCGCCACAATTTTCGCGCCCGCCCCGGTGAGCCCCTCAATGTTCGAGACGGCGCGTCCGCCGGCACCGATGGCGGCGACGCGCACGGTCTCGCTGGGTGGTGTGCTGCTAGGCTTGATGTCGAAAAGCTCACCCCCGTCAGCCGCCCCCGTCCGGGACCGACCGCGTTCGCAAATGTTTGGCATGATGACTGATTTTCCTTTGATTTAAAAATGTTACCGTATACCGGCAGGACTGCAACCATATTCCGGGGCACATGACAGCAGGACTCGTGCGCGAGTTCGCGATCGACACGCGCAGTTTCAGCGGCAACAGCCACGTTTTTGCGCTGCGCGTGAATCATCGACGGGGTGCGCGACGACCACTTCATGGTGATCCTCCACAATTGCGGCAAGACCGAGAAGCAGGTCGGGGAACTCCTCGGTGCCGGCGCCGACGGCTACAGCGAGGACGCCAACGGCGCCGTCAAGCTGGTGGATGCCATATTCAAAGCATCCGCCGGCTGAGGACAACATGCAAGATCCGACGGGGCGCGCGCCAGGGATCGCCCATACCTATATGAAGGTCACGGTCACACGACAGCAGGGGTTGACTCTGGCACAACAGCTGGAGGCGACCGGGGTCGCCCTCGATCTGCGCTGCGGCGGCCAGGGGACCTGCGGTCGTTGCCGGGTCAGGCTGATCGAGGGCGCGCTGCTGCTGGATGGCAGGCCGGTCGCCGCGCAGGCGGATGTCCCCGCCGCCGCGCTGGCCCCCGCCAACGGCAGGATCGCTGCCGGATGGCAGTGTGTTCCGCTCCCCCGCACGCCCGAAACCGTCATCGCGGTCGACATCGGCACGACGACGCTGGCCGCCGTCAAGGTGCGGCAGGGCGAGGTGCTCGCCATCGCGGGCTGCTCGAGACGCTGGGGCTGGAGGGGGTTCAACGGATCGCCATCGCAGGCAACACCGTCATAACATGCCTGTTCCACGGCGTGGACCGGACCCCCATCGGAGCCCTCCCCTTCACGCCGCCGCTGCGCGTGTTTCCCGAGCGGCGCGACCTGGTGGAGGGCATACCGCTGCTGACGGTTCCCTGCATCTCGGGCTATGTCGGCGGCGACCTGACCGCCGGCCTCGCCGAGACGGGTCTACGCCCCGGCGAGATGCTGATCGACATCGGCACCAATTGCGAGATCATCCTCGCAACGCATAGGGAGACCGTCTGCGCCGCCGCCGCCGGCCCTGCATTCGAGGGGGCCGGACTCTCATGCGTCTGCCGCGCGGGGGATGGCGCCATCGACCATTTCCTCGACGACGGCGCCTTCACCCTGATCGGCGGCGGCGAGCCTGCCGGACTCTGCGGCTCGGCCTTCATACACTTCATCGACGGATTGCTGCTGCCATGACGTTTGCGCTCATCGCCTGCCGCATGTTCCAGCATGAGATCGAGGCGGCCGCCGCCGACAGCCCGCATGCCCTGACGGTCGAGTACAGATTTCGATTACGCCTCGTCCTGGGAGGACATCTGCTTCCGCAGCGGGCCGCTGGTCTCGGTGCCGTTCATGCGCGACAACGTCCTGCCGCGCTACAAGCGGATCAGCCGCCGTCTGCACGCTCGCGGCGTGAAGCTCTGGTACACCGACTGCGACGGCGACGTACGCCCCATCCTTCCGATCTTCCTCGAGGGGGGCATCATAGGTTGGGCTTTTAGGTGATTGTCATGCTTCCGGATCTGGTGGAGGTAAGGGGAGTCGAACCCCTGACCTCTTGAATGCCATTCAAGCGCTCTACCAACTGAGCTATACCCCCGGATCCGTGGTGCGGAGCTCTCTCCGCGGAAAAAGTGGGTGCAAGATAGCATCTCCCCCGCGTGCTGTCAATCACCGGTTAATTTTAACGCTTTCCCCGCGCCCGTGGCCGGGTAATCGGGTAGCCACGGGGAGCGCGAGAAGGGCGCATGGGGGAGCGGGCTGGACACGGATGGATCCTTTGACTGCGCGTGCCTGCGCGCGCTTGCTTTCCCGCCGCCTGCGGCGGTAGAAACCAACCCGCTGAATTTCCCGCAGCAGGCGTGGCGGGCGCCGGGTATCATATCCAGGGCTGCGTGCCGACGGGTAGGGCGAGCCGTCCCCGGCGAGCCGCGCGCTGGGGCGTGGGTATTCCTTCCGTTCTGCGGCTCGCTGGGGACAGCTCGCCCCACCTTGCCGCACGTGGGTATGGCGCGAGAATTCCCGGGCTGCGTGCCGACGGGGCGACGGCGTCCAGCCTAGCCGCGCGCAGGGATGAACTGCCGGGTACCAACAAGACGCCGCTCGCGGGCCCGCGCGCTCCATCACTGCGGCTAGGCGGGAACCCTCCTTCGCCAAGGCTACGCAGGACAAGCGCCGCCGCCCCGCCGATGGGCCCGTCTACACCGTCAGGCCCGCGTAGCAGGCTCCGCTGG
>CAYPJN010000039.1:0-11748 GCA_964411055.1 uncultured Lentisphaerales bacterium
GCTCGCCCTGCCGCCTAGGGTGCCCGCGCGCCTCGTCCCCTGCCTGGTGCTCTCGTCGGGTGGCGCCACGGGCTGGTGGCGGCAGATCCGCCTCGGCAAGGGGCGCTCCGACGGACTCTCCGTCGGCGACCCGGTGCTGACGGCCGACGGCCTCGTCGGGCGCGTCACGGACCTTACCGCCTCGACGGCCGAGGTGCGCCTGATCACCGATCCCAACAGCCGCATTGCCTGCCAACTCGATCCCGTGACGCCGGAGACCGGCGTCGTGCGCGGCATCCTCCATGGGGTGGGCTGGCGCGCCGGTCCGGACGCGCGACCCGGGCTGCTGCATGTCATAGAGCCGCTGCGCCTGCGCTATCTGGAACGCGACGTTGTGCCGCCGCCGCGTACGCGGGTCGTGACCTCGGGTCTCGGCGGCGCCCTGCCGCCCGGGCTGCTGGTGGGCTACCTGCTCGATTCCGAAGTCGACGATAACGGCCTCTACCGCATGGGCGACGTGATGCCGGCGGTCGATTTCGCGGCGCTCACGCTGGTCTACGCGATGGTCTCGGGAGGTCACGTGCCGTGATCTCCAACCTTCCCGTCATCGTAATGCTCCTGGGCACGGCGGCCGCGCTGCAATGCGTGCTACCGCCGCTGCCCGTCCACCCGCTCAAGATCCCGCTGCTGGCCGCCGTGGCCTTCTACTATGCCCTCGACCGCCCGTTGCTGCCCGCGCTCGTGGTGGCCCTCTGGGCCGGCATCCTGACGGACGGGCTCGGCGGCGTGCCGCCGGGCACTTCGGCTGTCGTGCTCGCGGTGATCGCCCTAATTGTGGCCGGCCTGCGGCAGGTCGTGCCGGAGTCGACGTGGTACGGCGCGGCGCTCCTCGGCGCCGTGAGTGCTCCGCTCCTGGCCTTCGTCCAGGCGCTCATGCTCCGCCGCCATGGCGCCATGGTTCCTCTTGCCCTGCCCCTGGGAGGCGCCCTGCTGCTGGCGCCCGCGGGGGCTCTGGCCACCGGATGCGCACGCAGTCTCGGCCGCCATCTCGATCTGCTGGCAGGCAATCTCAAGCCGCCAAAGGAGGTCGAATCGCATGCCGGATGACCTCGAACATCTGCCACGCTGGCGCCTGCTGTGCATCGCCCTGGTGATGCTGGCCGGCTTCCTGACGCTGGGCTTCCTGCTGCACCGTATCCAGGTGCGCCATGCGCCGCTCTACACGGGCGAGCAGCGGCGCCAGAGCATCCGACGCGTGCTGCTGCCGGCCCCCCGCGGGCGCATCTTCGACCGCCACGGCGCATGCCTGGCCGACAACCGCCCTGAATACTGCATCGCGGTATACCTGGAGGAACTGCGCCGTCCCGGACGCTGGAGCAACACGGTCAACGCGGTCGACGCCGAGATCGACCGCATGTCCGCCGTCCTCGGAATTCCGCGGCAGATCACCCGCGCCGACATTGAGCAGCACGTCTACAAGCGCCTGCCGCTGCCCCTGCTGGCCTGGCAGGGGATCGACGCCCGGACGCTGGCGCGCTTCGCGGAAAACGCCTCGGACACGCCGGGCTTCGACATCCACGTCCAGGCCCAGCGCCACTACCCGCACGGCATGCTCGCGGCGCATCTGCTCGGATATGTCGGCCGCGACCGGCCGGTGATGACCAACGAGGTATTCCACTACGACATCATGGGCATGCGCGGGCGCGCGGGGCTCGAACAGGCGGCCGACACCCGCCTGTCCGGCACGCCCGGCGGTCAGCTCATCACCGTGAACGTCACGGGCTACAAGCACAGCACAACCAACCGCGCGGCGGTCGCGGGAGAGGATCTGCGGTTGACGCTCGACCTCGCGTTGCAGCAGGAGCTCGAGCGCTTGCTGTCGGGCTACCGCGCCGCGGGTGTGATCCTGGATCCGCGCAACGGTGACGTGTTGGCGCTGGCGAGCCGGCCGGCCTTCGATCCCAACGAGATGAGCCCGTCGATCTCGCACGAGGCCTGGAGGCGGCTTCAGTCCGACACCGGCCGTCCGCTGCTGAACCGGGCCATCTCGGGGGTCTATCCGCCGGGCAGCATCTTCAAGCCGGTGGTGGCGCTGGCGGCGCTGGCACGGGGCGTATCTCCGGAGGCAACGATCACGTGCACCGGGGTCTATCCCATCGGCGACATCCACTGCTGGCTGCGCGCGGGGCACGGAGCGCTCCCCATGCGCAAAGCCCTGGAGCAGTCGTGCAATCCCTTCTTCTGCGCGCTGGGTGTGCAGGTGGGGTTGGAATCGATCCGTGACATGTCGCTGCAATTCGGTCTGGGAACGAGGACGGGCATCGGAATTGGCGGCGAGCTGCCGGGACTCGTGCCCAGCGACGCCTGGAAGCGCCGCCGGCACCGTGACGCCTGGCGCACCGGCGACACGGCGAATCTATCGATCGGGCAGGGCGCGTTGCTGGTGACGCCGCTGCAGATGGCAGTCTACGCGGGGGCGCTGGCGAACGGCGGGCGCGTGCTGCGGCCGCGGCTGATCCTGGATCCCGCCCATCCCGAGGGCGAGTGCCAACAGCGCGTGGCCCTGCCGGCGGGGGACTTCGAGACCGTGCGCCTGGGCCTGCGCGACGTGGTCCACGCCGAGCACGGCACCGGCAAACGGGCCGCGGTGGCGGGCCTGGCGATGGCGGGCAAGACGGGCACGGCGGAGTATGGTATGCGCGGCCAACGCCGGAAGCACACGTGGATGATTGCCTTCGCGCCTTTCGACGCGCCGCGCGTGGCCATGGCCATCCTCGTCGAGGACGGGGATTCGGGCGGTCTGACGGCGGCGCCGATCGTGCGGCAGCTCATGCAGTTCATCTTCCACCTCGCGCCGGAGGGCGCGGCGCCGGAACTGCCGGCCTCCGCGGAGGACACCGCATGAAGCGCGACCTGCTAGACCGGCTGCCGTTCGGCCTCGGACGTCTGCGCCGGATGAACATCATGCTGCTGTTGTGCATGATCGGCCTGATGGCCATCGGCGTCGGTTTCGTCTACAGCGCAAACTCGATCCGCGACAGCGTCCGGCTCCAGCAGCTCTACCTGGACCATGCGCGCATGGCGGCCGCCGGCATTCTCTTGGTTTTCGGGCTGGCCTATCTGGACTTCCGGCATATCCTGCGCTGGTCGTGGGTCATATACCTGCTGGCGCTGCTGCTGCTGGCGGCGGTGCCGGTCATGGGCGAGACGCGCATGGGGGCCACGCGCTGGGTCTTCGGCGTCCAGCCCTCGGAATTCGCCAAGCTCGCGCTGATCCTCGTGCTGGCCCGGCTGCTCGGGCGCCCTGAGGCGCGGCGCGACATCTGGGAGTTCCTGCTGGCGCTGCTGCTGGCGGCGCTGCCGGCGGGACTGGTGCTGCTGCAGCCCGACCTGGGCACGGCGTGCGTCTTCGTCCCGATCCTGCTGCTGATGCTCTTCGCGGCGGGCACGGCGCCGCGGGTGTGGGCCGGCTGCGTGGTGGCCGGCATCCTGGCGGTGTCGCTGGTGCTCGTCGCCATCAAGCTGCAGGAGCAGCCCGGCACCCCCACCGGCTTGCGGCGCGCCGCACGCCAGGTGACCTTTTTCCTGGACGACTACCAGCGCGACCGCATCGTGGATGTGCTCTATCCCGACCGCGATCCGCTCAACCGCGGCTGGAACCGCCGTCAGTCGCAGATCGCCATCGGCTCGGGAGGCCTCTGGGGCAAGGGCTTCCTCAAGGGCGACCAGAATCTGCTCGGCTACCTGCCCCAGCAGGTGTCGGCGAACGACTTCATCTTCTCGGTCCTGGCCGAGGAGAAGGGGTTTGTGGGTTCAATGTGCGTGCTGCTGCTCTACGCGGGGATGGTCTTCGCCGCATTGCAGGTGGCGGCAGTCAGTCGGGACGGCCCCGGCCGGCTGCTTTGCACGGGTGTCGCGGCCCTGTTCTTCTGCCATGTGTTCATCAACATCGCGATGACCATCGGGCTGCTGCCGGTTACCGGATTGCCGTTGCCGTTCATCAGCTACGGCAGGACGTTCATGCTGACGGCCATCGTGGCCACGGGCCTGCTGCAGGGCGTGGCGGTCCACGCGCGCCGCAAGGACGCGCAGGTGGACGCCGCCTGAGGCGGGCCGCAAACGAAAGGAATGGAGTACACCATGTTGGGATGGTTGCTTAGTAAAAGGAATTCCGCCAAGCGCGAGATCATCGTGAACGCGGAGAAGCTGGAGACCCGCGTGGCCGTGGTCGAGAACGGGCGGGTCGAGGAGTTCCAGGTCGAGCACCCGATGGAGGACCGCCTCGTCGGCAGCATCTTCAAGGGGCGCATCCAGAATCTGGAGCACGACCTGCAGGCCGCCTTTGTCGATATCGGCCTCAAGAAGAACGCCTTCCTCCACTATTGGGACATGTTCCCGGACGACGAGAGCCGCCTGAACGAGGACGACGACAGCGTGCAGCGCGTCTCGCGCCGCAAGCGCTACACCAACGAGCAGATCGCCAAGCGCTTCCCCCCCGGCTCGGAGATCATCGTCCAGGTGACCAAGAGCCCGATCGGCACCAAGGGACCGCGCGTCTCGGCCAGCCTCAGCGTGCCCGGGCGCTACCTGGTGATGATGCCCGGGTGCCGCCTGCGCGGCGTCTCGCGCAAGATCGGCGACGCCAAGGAGCGACTGCGGCTGAAGACCATCCTGGACCGTCTGCCGCTGCCGCAGGACATCGGCCTGATCGTCCGAACCATCGGGGCCGGGGCCTCCAAGAGCGCCTTCGTCCGCGACCTGCGCGGCCTGCTGGACATCTGGCAGGATCTGCAGTCCAACATCCGCGACCTTAAAGCCCCGGCCTGCGTCTACCAGGAGCCCGACCTGATCGAGCGCGTCGTGCGCGACTGGCTGACGGAGGACATCGACCGGGTGGTCATCGACCAGAAGGACGCCTTTGACCGCATCCGCGCCGTGGCCGCGCGCATCTCGCGCCGCTCGCGCAACATGATCCAGCTCTACGACGGCCAGCTTCCGGTCTTCGACAATCGCGGCATCGAGCACCAGCTCGACGAGGCCTTCCGGCGCAAGGTCAACCTCAAGTGCGGCGGACACCTGGTGATCGACGAGACCGAGGCGCTCATCGCCATCGACGTGAACACCGGGCGCCACAAGGGCAAGGGGTCGCAGGAGGACGCCATCCTCGAGGTAAACCTCGAGGCTGTGGAGGAGGTCGCGCGCCAGTTGCGCCTGCGCAACGTCGGCGGGCTCGTCGTGCTGGATTTGATCGACATGAAGTCGCGCAAGCACCAGGCCGCGGTCTACAAGGCGATGAAGGCGGCGGTGAAGCGCGACAAGGCGCGCACCAACGTGCTGCCGATCTCCGAGCTGGGGCTGATGGAGATGACGCGCCAGCGCCAGGAGGAGAGCATCCTCTCGCAGACCTTCGAGGACTGCCCCTACTGCCGAGGCCACGGCGTGATCAAGTCCGCGCTCTCGCTGAGCGTCAGCATCCAGCGCCAGATCGGCGGCGTCATGCGCAAGTGCCGCCATGACGGACGGGAGATCGACCTGCAGATCCTCGTCGCGCCGACGGTCCTCGACCGCCTGCGCCGCGAGGACGAGGCGATGCTGGTGGATCTGCAGCAGCAGTACAAGGGACACCTCAGCTTCAAATCCGAGCCGCTGCGCCACCCGGAGTCCTTCGCGATACTCGACACCTCGGGCAAAGTCCTCTATTCCGTCGGCGAGCATAAAAGTGCATAATGGGAGCCGGCGGCAGGAACCGGGAGGCGCGCCCGCGCCTCCCTTGAACGGGAAACTGGAAATGACAGCACGGAATAGAGCGTTCGGAATCATGTTCGCGGCGGCCGCCGGCCTGTGGGTCGGCGCGGGGAGCGCGGCGGAACTCATGCCCTCGCAGGCCGAGCGCGAGGCGCCGCTCGACATCACGGCCGACAACTTCACGGCCGCGCAGGAGGGCTGGGTCACGGCCGCGGGCAACGTCCGGGTGCGGCAGGGCGACACGCAGGTCACGGCCGACAGCATGCGCGTGAACCGCGAGACGGGCGAGATCGTCGCCGAGGGCAACGTGATCCTGATCCGTCTCGGACAGGCGGCCACGCGGACGGAGCGCCTGGTCTACAACTACAAGACCGGCGAGGGGCTCACGCCCGCGATCGACCTCCAGATCGGATCCTACAGCAACGGCGTCTTCCGCGTCGTCGCCGAGGAGGCCATTCGACGGCCCGACGGCAGCTACAAGATGCAGGACACGATCGTCACCACCTGCACCAACGCGCTCGGCCGCCTGCACTACCACGTGCGCGGACGCCGCGCCGAGATGCGGCCGGACGACTACGTGGCGCTCTCCGGCGTCTCGCCCTACTTCATGGGCGTGCCCTTCTTCTACTTTCCCTACTGGCGCCGCGAGCTCGACGAGCACTACGGCTGGCGCTTCGAGCCGGGCTATGAGTCCGACTGGGGCGCCTTCCTGCTCTCGACCTACAAGTTTCAGCTCATCGATTTCGGCGGCGCCTTCAAGGACAGCCTGGACTCGCGGACGCACTTCGACTACCGCACCGAGCGCGGCGGGGCCATCGGCCAGGATCTGGCCTGGCACTTCGGGCCGCCCGATGCCGGCCACAAGGGCTTCGTCTCGGCCTACTACCTCGCCGACGACAAGCCCATGGACGCGGACTGGGACCGCGACCCGGGCCGCGACATCGTCGAGGACTCGCGCTACCGCTTCACCTTCCGCCACGACTCGGCCTTCTCGGCGCGCGACTTCCTGACCCTGCGCACCAGCTTTCTGAGCGACAGCTACCTGCTGGAGGACTTCTACGAGGAGGAGTACCAGGATCTCGTGCAGCCCGACTCCTTCGCCGCCTACACCCACGCCGGCGACGGCTACAGCTTCGGCCTCGGCGCCTACCAGCGCGCCAATGACTTCTACGAGTCGGTCAACCGCCTGCCCGAGGCATGGTTCGATGTCTACCGCACCGACCTCGGCGGCTCGCGCCTCTACTACGAGAGCCAGACCCGCGGCGGCGGTCTCGAGCGCGAGTTCGCCGATTATGGCCATCCCTCGAACACCGTCGCCGAGGCCTACGACACCCTGCGGTTCGACACGCGCCACGCCGTCTACCTGCCCGGCACGCTACTGGGCTTCCTCAGCGTCGTGCCGCGCGCCGCCTACCGCGGCACCTACTACGGCGACACCTTCCAGGATCTGATGGATGCGCCTGGCGTCACCAACGGCGTCGCCATGCCCCTCGTGGACGACGGCGCCGGCCTGCGCAACCTCTTCGAGCTGGGGTTCGAGACATCGTTCAAGGCCTTTGGCCTCTACGGCGACGCCAACGACCGTATCCGCCATGTCGTCGAGCCCTACGTCAACTACACCTTCGTGCCGGAACCCGACCTGCGGCCCTGGCAGCTCATGCAGTTCGACGATGTCGACACGCTCGACAAGCGTCACGACTTGCGCTTCGGCACGCGCCACCAAATCCAGCGCCGCGTCGCAGACTCGGTTCACGTCCTGCTGGATGCCGACATCTACGGAATCTACGATATCGAGGATGCTCAGGACGAGTCGGGTCTGAGCACCATCGGCCTCAAGAGCCGTTTCCGCCCGGTCGACGGCATCCGCTTACAGCTCGATGGCACCTACGATGTCGACCGTTCCGAGATCGACGAGGTCAACGCCTGGGTCACCCTCTGGAACAACGAAATATGGGAGGCGGCCGGAGAGATGTTCTACCGCCCGGACAACAGCACGCTTTTTGCCGGCAGCCTGCTCTTCTCGCTCACCGACCACTGGACGTTCAACATCTACTCGCGCTACGAGGCCGAGACCTCGCGCCTCGAGGAGCAGTCCGGCTACATCCAGTACAATCTGGACTGCATCTCGTTCCGCCTGCGCGGCAGCTTCTATCCCGGCTTCACGCGCGACGACGGCACCGAGCGCGAGGACAAGTACCGCATCGCCTTCTACGTCTGGCTGCGCGCCTTCCCGTCGCCACCGCGGGACCGCATGCGCGGCGTCCGTGACATCTAGGGCCATCAGGGGTAGCCGACATGCCACACCCTTTTGACAATCGCTCCGCGCCCGACCGGCGACGTGCCTTCTCGCTGATCGAGCTGCTGGTGGCGGTCTCGATCATGCTCATCCTGGCCGGGGCCGTGGCCGTCAACCTGCTGCACGAGCCGGGCAAGGCGCGCCAGGCGCGCGCCAAGAGCGACCTGGCCGCGTTCAAGACCGCCCTGCAACTCTACCTGGACGACAACGGCGTCTTGCCGTCCCAGCGCCAGGGCCTGCTGGCCCTCGTCGAGCGGCCGACAACGCCGCCCGTGCCCGCCCGCTGGCGCCCCGGCGGCTACCTGGACCGCGCGACGCTGCCGCGCGACCCGTGGAACAACGACTACCTCTACCTCGTGCCCGGCCGCGCCCGCGAACCCTTCGAGATCCTCTGCTACGGCGCCAACGGCCAGCAGGGCGGGGAGGGCGCCGACGCCGACCTGAGCAGCTCCGCGCTGTGAACGGCATGCCGGGCGATGCGACAGAAGCCCGCGTCTGGCGCCAGGCCCTGAAACGGCTCGCGGACATCGAAACGCGCTGGGACGACCTTGCGGCGCGCCAGCGCGCACTGCTGGAGTGCCGCCACTGGATGGAGGAGCAAACGGCCGCGCCCCGGCTGCGCCAGCTCGCCCGGCTGGTCGATCCCGCCGCCGACCGCGCCCGCCTTACGAGTGTGATCGTGCCCGTGGAGCGCGAGGCGGCCCGTCGCCGCGTCACGGACGTTCAGATTCTCGACCGCGACGCCCCGGTGGAGCAGCCGGCCGGCCCCCGCCTGCCGCTTACGCTGGTGGCCGACTCGCTGCGCTCGGCCTTCAACGTCGGCGGCCTCTTCCGCACCGCCGAGTGCTTCGGCGCCGAGGCCGTCTGGCTCTGCGGCTACTCGGCCACCCCGGAACATCCGCATGTCGCCGAGGCGGCGCTGGGCGCCGACCGCCTGATGCCCTGGCGCGCCTTCGCGCGCACCGCCGAGGCGATCGCCGAGTTGCGCCGCGCAGGCCGCGGCATTGTGGCCCTCGAGACCGTCGAAGGCGCGGCCGGCCTGGAAGACTTCGGCTGGCCCTTTCCCTGCGCCCTGCTGCTGGGCAACGAGCGTTTCGGACTAGATCCGGGGCTCGTCCGCGAGGCCGACGCCCGCGTGCGCATCCCCGTCTTCGGACGCAAGAACTCGTTGAACGTCGTCAGCGCCGCCGCCATCGCCCTGCATGCGGCGCGCGGAGCGTGGGAGCTGGGCGGCCAGTCCCCCGCAAACCGCCCCCTGGACCATGGCCCCTGAGATCTCGATAACAACATTTCCAACTCACCACTCACTCACTCCCACCGCCTCCTGCATCCCCGTTTCCATCCTTGCCACCACCCCCAGGTCGCGCTATCTTTCCAATGTTCGTGTGAACGAGGCCTTGCCCATGCCGCAAGACAGGATTTTAATGTCCGACAAAGAAGCCACAGCGCGCATCAAGCTCACCCAGATCCTCAACCTGATGGCCGATCGCATGTTTCCCGGGAAATACCAGTCGGACTTCGCCGTCCAAATCACCTCCTCCATCCCCGACGCCCAGCAATTCACCATCAACTTCGCCAACAACAACCTCCTCGGCTCCTGCAACTTCCTTCCCGCCTACAAGACCAGCAAGGCCCGCGTATGCGTCACCGTCGGCATGATGACCACCGGCTACGACTGCACCGACCTGCTCAACCTCGGCCTGTTCCGCCCCGTCTTCTCGCCTACCGACTTCATCCAGATCAAGGGCCGCGGCACGCGCAGGCACAACTTCCTCGAACAGCTTTCCGACGAGGCCGTCCGCGCCGGCGTGAAGAACCCCGACAAGACGTCCTACAAGCTTTTCGACTTTTTCGCCAACTGCGAGTACTTCGAGAAGACCTTCAACTACGACGAGGTCCTCAAGCTGCCGCGCCCGCATCCGTCCACCCCGTTCACTCCGTCCACTTCGTCCACCGATCCCGGCACCTACGAGCACCTGGGCTCGGATATCATCGACTCCATCCGCGAAGAGGTTATCGGCCACGACGGCATGAAGATCGACCGCATGTTCTTCGAGAAGTTCGAAGACGCCGTCCGCGCCAATGAAACCATCACCGCCGCCGTCGAGGCCGGCCAGTGGGACCGCGTCATCGACTACGTCAACCGCGAACTCTTCGACAAGCCCGAGGAATACTACACCCTCGACAAACTGCGCCGGGCCGCCGCCGTCGACCGCCGCCTAGGCCTGCGCGAGATTCTGGAGAAGGTCTTCGGCCTGATTCCCCGCTTCAAGTCCAGGGACGAGCTGCTGGAGGAGGAATTCGCCAAGTTCGTCGCCGACTGCAAGCCCGAGGAGGCCGCGGCGATCCCCGCCATCAAGACCTTCTTCAAGGCCTACGTAACCAGCGACCAGATCCGCCACATCATCGAGACCGGCCAGCTCACCGATCTGGCCACCAACCCCGTCTTCTCCACCCGCGACTTCCGCGCCGTGCCGGCCAGATACCGCACGCTCATTCCGGAATACATCAAGGATTACGTCAGTCTCAATCAATTCGTCGCGTAGCGATGACGATATGGCCGAATCGCTCATTTCCAGACACGGAGGCTACCGCAACCTCAAGAGCTTCCAGGTTGCGCAACTCGTCTACGATGTGACGGTCCGATTCTGCGACCGCTATATCGGGAAACGGAGCCGCACCCATGATCAGATGGTGCAGGCCGCGCGCTCCGGCGTCCAGAACATCGCCGAAGGCAGCCAGGCATCCGGCACATCCAGGAAAACCGAGCTTAAGCTGACCAACGTGGCCCGCGCCAGCCTGGAGGAACTCCGCCTCGACTACGAGGATTTCCTCCGTCAGCGCGCCCTGTCCCTCTGGGAACGCTCCGATCCCCGCCGGCAGGCGCTCATCGATCGCCGCTGCGCCACCGCCGACGAGGTGGCCGCCTGGGTGCGGGAGTGTGGACAGAGTGGACGGAGTGGACCCGGTGGACAGCCCGACTACGCCGAACCCGCCGCCAACGCGGCCCTGGCGCTGCTGGCTGTAGCCTGCGCCCTGCTCGACCGGCAGATCGCCGCGCAAGCCGCCGCCTTCGAGAACGAAGGCGGCTTCACCGAACGCCTCTACCGCGTCCGCTCCCAGAAACGTTCCACCCCGTCCACCTAGTCCACTGCGTCCACAAGGCCCGCCCCATGCTCGACTCCGACACCAAACGCCGCATCGATACCGCCCGCGACATCCTCGTCGGCAGCGCAGCGAAGTCCTGTTCGTCGATTACATGGCCGAGCACCTCACGCCCGCCGGACGCGCCGCCATCATCGTCCCCGAGGGGATCATCTTCCAGAGCCAGACCGCCTACAAGGCGCTGCGGAAGATGCTCGTCGAAAACGCTCTCGTCGCCGTCGTTTCCCTCCCGGCCGGTTGCTTCAATCCCTACTCCGGCGTGAAGACCTCCATTCTGATTCTCGACAAATCCCTCGCCCGGCAGAGCGACACCATCGCCTTCTTCAAGGTCGAGAACGACGGCTTCGGACTCGGCGCCCAGCGCCGCGCCATCGACAAGAACGACCTCCCGCAAGTCCAGGCCGATCTCGGCGCCTACCTCTCCGCCCTCCGCTCCCACACGTCCACCGCGTCCATTCTTTCCACCACGTCCACCGCCCAACTCGTGCCGAAAGCCAAAATCGCCGCGAACGGCACACTGAAAATCAACACTAACGACTTGAGCGCGATCCGATTCCCCCTTC
>CAYPJN010000040.1:0-11708 GCA_964411055.1 uncultured Lentisphaerales bacterium
CGGCACCCCTATACGCAGCGCCTGCTCGCCAGCGTGCCGCGCCTGACCACCAAGGAGGCTTCATCATGACGGACTATCCGACTGCCTATGCCCAATGGCAGGCGCAGCGCCTCGCCGCCCTCCGCCTCCGCCCGCACGAGCCAGTCCCGCCAGGCTATCGAGGTGAACCAGTTAACGAGTACCGTGCCGCCGCGGGTCTGCAGGATGCCGGCATCACGGTCATCCAGGGGCCCATTGGCGAGGATCTCCGGTCCCGTCCAACTTTGCCCGTTGTCGGACGAGCGGAGCAGGTGGACCTGGCCGAAGGGGCAGACATGGTGTTCGCGGCCCGCCGAGACCACCACCAACAGTTCCCCGGTGTCCAAACGGGCAACCGTCGGCCACCCGTGATAGGAACGGTGGGTGCTGATCGTCTTGACTTCATGAACCTTGTATCCCGACATCCTTTGCATCCTTTCTCGTCTTCACGCATCACGCATCACGCATGACGTTTCACGCATCACGTTTCACGCATCACGCCCTCACGCCCTCACGCCCTCACGCATTCACGCATTCACGCACTCACGCATCACGCACTCACATCCCCACCCGCAGTTCATCCAGCATCACCTCGCGGCCGCCCTGTTCACGGCTGAGGATGCCGCCGATGACCAGCTGCATCAGCTCGATGGTCTCATCGAATGGGAACGGACGCGTGCCGGTGCGGAGGTAGTCGACAAACGCGACCAGTTGCGCCTTGAAGGAGAAGAAGCTGTCGCCCGAGGTCAATTGGGCACGGCCGGCCGTACCGCAGAGTTGCAGGCAGCCGAACGCGCCGGTCATGTCGCCGATCGCGGCAACGACGACATCGATCCCCTTGCGGTGTTTGAGGTGGACGATGTTGCGGTCGGCGCTGCCGGTGTTGCGGACGGAGACGAAGCCCGGCCCGACGATCGGATAGATCCCCTCGAGGGCGTGGATGCCGTACCGTTCCCATGTTTTAGGCGTGGTGATGCTGACGAAACGCAGCTCGCCAAGCTCATGGGTCGACAAGCGGTAGGGCAGATACTCCTTAGTGTAACGCATCGAGCTCGACGAGAGGATGGCGTGTCCGTCGCGTACCCAGCCGACCATCGTCTTGAGATCGTCAAGGTTGTCGACCATCGGCTTGTCGATAAACAGGGGCAGTCCCGCCTCGATGAAGGGGCGGGCGCGTTCGACATGCTCGTGGCCGATATCGGTCGCGATGACGACGGCATCGACCTGGCCGATGACGTCGGCGGGATCCTGCACCACGTTGGGAATGCGCGAGCATTGCGCGACATGCTCGGCGGTGAAGCCGCCGTCGCCGACGCAGCAGACATGCGTGACGGCCGCGCCCGGGATGCCGAAAGCCTCCTGCGGTTCCTTGTTCAGGTAGGCGGGGATGCCGGGGAAGGGGCATTCGCGCGTCATCCGTTCGCGGTCGTAGACGTTGAAGATGGCGCTCCAGGAGTAGGGATGGCCGTTGCCGGACGTGCAGCCGATCACAGCCAGACGCAACGCGGGACGCTGCGCGGTCGCGATGGGAAGGGATGCGGGAGCGGATGTTTGCCTGGCGCTCATTGCATTCGCCGGCAGCCGTTGGTCGCGGTTGTCCGCGCCTGACGCCCGGCAAGTTCGGTATCGTAAAGCTGCCAGCCGGGCCTGTCAATGCCGACGCGATAGCATCCAGTCAACGTTGGGTGTGAGAAACGTGCGGGGAGTTCCAGAGTAGAACCTTGTCGCGAGAACCTTGTCAAACGTGGGGGGCGTGAAGCGTGACCCGTGAAGCGTGAAGCTTGAAGCTCACCACGAAGGTCGCGAAGGGCACGAAGGAGAGGGAAATAGGCAGGCGGGCGGCTTGCCCCGCCGCCTGTGGCGGGATTATTAACGCAGCGGGGGCTCTATTGATTGTTCAGCAGCATTCTGCCGCCGTCGATGATGTGGTTCGTGCCGGTGATGAACGCCGCGTCATCCGAACATAGGAACAGGACCAGCTTGACGATCTCGATGGGCTCGGCGGCGCGGCCGAGCGCCGTTTTCATATTGGCCATGCTCGCGCGCGTGAGCACGGGCCCGGGCGCAACGCCGCAGCAGCGTACGCCGCAGGGGGCGCCGATGCGGGCCAGCGCCTTGGTCAGGCCGTAGGTCACGCCGCTCTTCTCGGCCGCGTAGTCCACGCCGCCGCCGGTCTCGCCGTCGACCGACCCGATGTTGATGATGACGCCGCTCCGCCGCTCCATCATGTGCCCGATCGCCGCCCGCGCAAACAGCAGGGGCGCGCGGAAGTTGACGGCAATGCCCCAGTCGATGACCTCGAGCGGCTCGTTGAGGAAGCTGCCATCGGCCAAGCCGCACATGCGCGGCGGGAAACCCCCGGCGAAATTGACGAGGATGTCGATGCGCCCCTGCGCACGGAAGCAGGTTTCCACGACGTTCTGTATCTGCGCGTAATCGCGGACATCGCACACGCACGGCACGGCCTTGCCGGGCCCAGCGGGGATGGCTCCGGCCGCGGCGGTGAGGCGGTCGGCGTTGATGTCGGCCATGTAGACGGTCGCGCCTTCCGCGGCCAACCGTTGCGACGTGAGAAGCCCCATGCCTGAGGCGGCGCCGGTGATGATGGCTGTTCGGTTTTGAAATCGCATGATTCCACCTTACTTTCCAAAAAAGGTTCGTGGCGTGGGATTTGCCGTGTTTGCCCTGCTGGCAGGGCGCGCGCAACCACGACACCTTAAGGCCGCCTGCCGTCTTTCGTCAAGCATACAGGTGAGTATGGCGTTCGCGGAATCCCACGTCCCACGGCTGAAATCCACAGCAATAATATAATGAGTTCGATCACCTCCGCGATCACCTCCGCGACTGACCGGAAAGGTTGAGCCCGCCGGTGCTACACGTTATACTGATACCGGCGTGTTCAAGGTAGACCGAAGGTTTTGTCGCGAAAGCAGAGGCGACGTGAGCGACTAAACGACCAGACAGGAGCCATCATGCACCACCGTTCAGTGTCACTATTGCTCGTGGCGCTACTGATCAGCGTAAGCGCCGACGCCGGGACAAATGCCCCCGCCGCGGGCCGGCGCATCTCGCGCGTATTCTGCTGGGGCAGCCTGAAGGACGATGAGACGGCCCGGAAATATCAGGCCGTCGGCGTCACCGATGTGCCGGTCTCGACTGCGGAACAACTGGCGCTGGCACGGAAATACGGCATGACCCCGTATTGCGGCACCTTTGGCGCGTGCGGTCCGCATCGGCAGGTCATGACCGCAGAGGAGGACGCCCATTGGGACTACATCCATTGCCGGGATCTTAAAGGGGCGGATCCGGTCGAACGGCAAGCGGAACAGCACCGGCGCCGCCTGGAGACCCGGCATCAGTACGGCGGGGAATCTGTCGCCCCGATCGACACGCTGAACGACGCCAAGCTGCCATGCTTCAGCAGCGATGCCGACTACAGCCTCTCCAAAAAGTCGATCGACAGGATCTGCACCAACAAGCAGGGCGTCGCGGGCATCTTTTTCGACTACATCGGCTACACCAACTTCAAGGGATGCTACTGCACGAACTGCCTGGCCGCCTATCAGACCTACCTTGCCGAGAAGCGGCTGCCGGACACCCAGCAGCAGAAGGACATCTTCTACCGCGACCGGTTGGTCAAGTACTACAACGACATGATCGACTACGTGAAGAGCCAGCATCCGGATTTCAAGATCGTAGTCCATCTCTACCCGGTCTTCATGCCGGAACCGCTCTTCGGCAACCGGATCAAGGCGGATTTCTGCGGCCAGACGGTGGCCTGGTATTTCCCGTGGAGCGCGGAGAAGATCGCCGAATACACCCGTGTGACGGTTCAGGAACAGAACAAATACTTTCCCGGCGTGCGGGGCGTGCCTTTTCTGGGTATCAACCGGGGCGCTGGCAGCCTCTGGGTCAAGGACGCCGCGACGCTGGAGCGTGAGCTGCGGACCATCCAGGCCGCCGGAGCGGACTGTCTGATGGTCTGCAACGGCGGTGACATGATCGAGCCCGGCATCGACGAAGTGTTCAAAAAACACTGCGGACAGGATTAAGGGAGCACCCAAAATGAAGACTGTCATTGTCGGCGGCGTGGCCGCCGGAGCGGCCACGGCAGCGCGTCTGCGCCGCCTGGACGAGTCGGCCGAGATCGTGCTGCTCGAGCGCGGCGCCCATATCTCGTACGCGAACTGCGGACTGCCCTACCATGTCGGCGGGGTCATACCCGCGCGCCAGTCGCTAATGGTCATGACCCCCGCGAAGTACAACGCCTGGCTGGGGGTCGATGTCCGCACGGAGAGCGAGGCGGTGGCCATCGACCGTCAGGCGCGTACGGTGACGGTACGACGCAAGGACGGCTCCACCTACGCCGAGACCTACGACCGGCTGGTGCTCGCCACGGGGTCTTCACCCGTCGCGCTCCCCCTGCCGGGGGCCGACGATCCGCGCGTGCTGCGCCTCTGGACGATACCGGATATGGACGCGATCCTGGCGCGCATCGGGGCGGGCGCACGGCGGGCCATCGTCGTGGGCGCCGGCTTCATCGGCCTCGAGGCGGCCGAGAACCTGCGCGCGCGCGGGCTCGCCGTCACGGTCGTGGAACTGTGCGACCAGGTGCTGCCGACCCTTGATAAGGAGATGGCGGTCTTCCTGTCGCAGGAACTGGCGGCGCTGGGCATCGGCCAGCGCCTCGGACGCCGGGTCGCGGCCTTCGAGCCGTCGCCGGCGGCGCTGCAGGTGGTGCTGGACGACGGCGCGCGGCTGGCGGCCGACCTGGTGGTGATGAGTGTCGGCGTCAAGCCCGACAGCGGACTGGCGGGCGCCGCGGGCCTCGCGCTGGGTCCCCGCGGGCATATCGTGGTCGACGAGCACCTGCGCACATCCGATCCCGCCATCTACGCCGCCGGGGACGTGATCGAGTTCGCCGACCCGGTCGCCGGCGGCAAGACCGCCATACCCCTGGCGGGCCCCGCCGGGCGCCAGGCGCGCGTCGTCGCCGACAACATCGCCGGGCGCGCCTCGGTCTACCGCGGCGGCTATGGCACGGCCGTGCTGAAGCTCGGCGGGTTGGCAGCGGCCAGCGTCGGGCTGACCGAGCGGCGCCTGAAGACTTTGGGACTGCCCCACGAGAAGATCTTCATCCATCCGGCCTCCAACGCCTCCTACTATCCGGGCGGCGCGCAGCTCCACCTCAAACTGCTGTTCGCCCCCGACGGACGCATCCTGGGCGCCCAGGCGGTCGGCAGCAAGGGTGTCGACAAGCGCATCGACACGCTGGCAGTGGCCATGCGCGCCGGCCTGAAGGTGCAGGAACTGGCGGAACTCGATCTGGCCTACGCCCCACCCTTCGGATCGGCCAGGGATCCGGTCAACTATGCCGGCATGGTGGCCGCCAATGTTCTGTGCGACGACACACGCATCGTGCATGCCGACGCGATTCCCAAGGACGCCGTGCTGCTTGATGTGCGCGAGGAGGCCGAACAGGCGCTGGGCGCCCTGCCTGGCGCGATCCGGATGCCGATGAGCAGCTTCCGGCAGCGCCTCGGCGAGCTCGACCGAAGCCGCCCGGTGGTGGTCTTCTGCCAGGTCGGCCTGCGCGGCTACATCGCCGAGCGCGCGCTGCGGCAGCGCGGCTTCGATGTCCGCAATCTCTCGGGCGGCATGTCGACCTGGAGGCAGTACCATCCGGCGCCACCGGTCGCGGACGCCGCGCCGCCGGCTGAAGCGGAGTCCGGCGCGCCCGTCGCGTCCGCCACGCCGACGGCAGCAGCCGCGGCACCCGCGCCGACGTCACAAGCGGCGGTGCTGGATGCGCGCGCGCTGGCCTGCCCGGGACCGGTCGTCCAGCTCAAGATGCGCATGGACACGCTGCGCGAAGGCGACGCCCTCAGGCTGCTGGCGCCGCTCTCCTTCGCGTCGGATTTGGCGAGCTGGCTGGCCGCCAGCGGCCACGAGCAGGTGGCGCTGGAACGCCTTCCCGGCCATCTCGAGGCCGTGATCCGCAAACGCGGCTGCGCCACGCCCGCCGCCGCGCCGTGCGCGCCGGCCCCTTCCGGCGGACATGCGGCGGCCATCGTGCTCTTCAGCAACGACCTCGACAAGGCGCTGGCGGCGCTGATCCTCGCCTGCGGGCTGGCGGCCGGCGGCGCGAAGGTCGGCATCTTCTTCACCTTCTGGGGGCTGACGGTGCTGCGCCGCAACCCCGCGCCCGCCGTGAAGAAAACTCTGATCGCGCGGATGTTCGGCATGATGCTGCCCAAGGGCGCGCGGCGCCTGGCACTCTCGAAGCTACACATGGGCGGGATGGGCACGACGATGATGCGGCACGTCATGGCCTCGCAGAACGTGCCCTCGCTGCCCGACCTGCTGCAGCAGGCGCGTTCTCTGGGGGTGCGCTTCATCGCCTGCGACATGGCGATGGGCGTGATGGGCATCACGCGCGAGGAGCTGGTCGAGGTGGACGAGGTGGCCGGCGTGGCCGCCTTTGCCGCGCTCGCCCGCGACAGCAACAACACGCTCTTCATCTAGAGCGAGGAGCGCCGGAGATGCTACCGCCGTGTCGCGCGGTTCACGCGCGCGGCGGGTGCGTCGCGCGCGACAGGCGCCAGGTCAGCAGGCGGTAGGCCAGCGCGGCCAGCAGCACCGCGCCCACGAACTGCAAAGCGCGGCGGAAGAGGTGGTCGACCAGCGCCTCGCCCTCCGCGCGGGTGCGCCGCACGGCCGGGGCGATCTCTTCCGCCAGCGCCTCGCGGCTGCTCGCGCCCATGGTCTGGTCGAAGGTTTTGAGCAGCTCGGTAATGCGTTGCGCCGCCGCTTCGAGCCGCTCGGCCGCCGCGCCGTAGTCCCGGATCCGGAAGGGCTCCGACGGCGGCGCGCCCGCGTCCGCGCGCGGCGTCCCGCCCGCCTCCTCCGGCCCGCCGACATTCAGCCGATCCAGCACGGCGTCGAACGCCGTCAGCATGGCGGTCGTGTTCGTGGCGAGACCGGAGCCCGCCAGCAGCGCCTGCCGCGTCTCGGCCACCAGGGGCGCGAGGGTCTGTTCCTGATCGCGCAAGGCCGTCAGCAGGGCTTCACGCTCGGCGGCGACTTGCTGCGGCAACTGCCCCGCGGTTTCGGCGAGGCGCTCCGCGGCGTCGGCGACGCGCTTGACGCTGGTCGTCCACGCCTGCACCACGGGTTGCGCCAGCGTGTCGAGGCCCAGCAGCTCGGCCTGCCAGCGCAGCAGGTCCGGCAGGTGGCGCCCCACAAAGAGGGCGCGCTCGGCGAAAAGGCGCGTTTCGGCGAGCTCGCGGCGCGCAGGATCGAGTTCCGCCAGCGGATCGAGCATGAGCAGTCCCAGCAGATTGCCGCCGCGGACGTTCTCGGGACGCCGTGCCTGCACCACCTCCAGCGCCAGGCCGACCGCGCGCACGCCGGGCAGACAATTCGTCGCGGGGTTCTGCCGGTGCCACAGCTCGACCGCCTCGCGCAGATCGGCCTGCTGGGCGGGTGTGAGCAACTTCTCGCCAATACGCCAGAGCTCGGCTTCCGATGTCCGGCACCCCTCCAGGATGGTCTTGGCTGATTGGCCGAAGACGTTCGGCAGCCAATTCGTCTCGATGGCCAGCCGCGTCTCCATGACATAGGCCGTCATGTCGAGGAGATTGGCGCGGGCATTCGCGCCCGAGGCGATGGCGCAGGCGGCCGAGCCGAAGGCCAGTTTCCAGCGCAGCCGCTCGTCCGCCGGCAGGGGCTCCGTGCCCCGCCGGAGCGCATCGACACCGGCGGTCATGCGCGCGATGAACGCGTCGGCAAACCGGATCAGAAGCGCCTGGATTTCAACGGGATCGGTGCCGGCCGGTGTCTTCGGGCCCGGGGTCACCGCGCGGACGGCCTGTCCCGGCGCGTCGGCCGCCGTCTGGATTACGCGGCATCCCGATCCCGCGGCGGTCGCGAGAAGCAGGGCCGCCGCCCATCCGCGCCTGGATGGCTGCTTGATCATGAGGCCAGTCTGGCAGAATCAGCCGGATTTGTCCATGCACCCCGATGCGTATGCATTGGCGAGCGCGTCGCGCTTGCCTTCGCCCAGCCGGTGTTCCGGGAGGTAATCGACTCTCTCCGGCGCGTGCGCGGCGAGGTAGGTCCTGATGCGGTCCTGTTCCGCGCCGTCGTTGCGGCCGTGGATGACCGGCACACGCACCCAGATACGCGCGCCGGCGATGAGGCGGTCTTCGCGGCCTTGCGGCAGGCCGCCGCGCACTTCTCTTCCCAGGCGATCATGCCGTCGCACATCATCGCGCTTCTCCTCGTCCATCAGGACCTGGAAATCCCTTAAAACAAATTAATTATGGCACTTCGCGCGCAATCATTCCGGCATGCGGACCATGATTCTAAAGAACCGAGTCTCGTGAGAACTGGAAGCATTCGTATAGGTCATGGTTCCGTCGACTCCTTGTACGTCAACGAAGTCCGACGCCTCGGTGAACTGGTTGCGGAGATTGGTAGCAGTAGTCACTGTATATAGGCGCCCCATGACGCCGTTCCAGGAGAGGACAATGCCATTCGGTATTTTTGTCCGGTCTACTGAACGGATAGTCAAGTAATCCAGAGGGTCAACCGGGCTTGTTCCTGCAATATACTCGCTACGGTCAGGAAAGCCGTCGTGGTCCCAGTCCTCTTGCGGAGCGCCGGTGGTATTGGTAATGCTTGCGAAGTAAGTTAATTCCCAGTTGTCCCGGAATTGATCGCGATCTCTGTCGTCGCTGAGGATCGCCATATCCGAGGCGTGCGCCGACATAACAATAAGCGTCGATGCATCGCCATCGTATACAGAATACCAGCCGGGAATCTCATGCAATGGGTCGCCGATCCATTGAGGAGACGGGGCGTCGGGCCTGCCTTCGCCTGCCCATGCCCACAGGTTATCGCCCCCGAGAGCTCCACCGGAAGCTGCACTTGCGGCGACGGCCGCATACAAATCGCTGAAGAATGAATCACGGAAGACCGTAGTGGAATCCGGGTCGTATGACGCATTGTCACGCGCAAGCCCAAACTCCTCAAGCACCAACGGTTTGTGAAGAGCAGTTGTCGCCATCTCGTCGTGCGCCGCAAGGTAGTCCAAGGCGTTTTCTAGCGCACCGGAGTAAGTTGTCGGATCTAGAGGATTATACCAACCCCAGTTCTGTGGCCAGATGTGGCAAGTCGCATAGTCGATGTATTGACCGTTGTGCGTGTCGATGAAGTCACCGCCGGCCTCACCTTCTGATCCGCTGGTTACCATGTGATGCGTGTCCATGGATTTGATGTAAGCCGCCGTGTCGTCTATCCATTCGGATGGGTAAAGACGTGGTTCATTGGCGAGTTCCCATGCAAAGATGGTCGGGTCGTTCTTGTAAGGAACTCCCGTGAAAGTGTTGGTTCTCTCGACCACCGAACGAATGAAGCCCCGGAAAGCTGCCTGGCACCCCACATTCGAGTAGAAACGTGCCGCGTAGGTCATGAACGTCCACCAGTCACCGGTGAAGTCGGGGTATGAGGGGGGATAGGGGATGCTGGAGCCTTCTGCCCAGGAAACATACTGGGCCATGCCACCTGACCAGTGCCAGTAGTTGTTCAGTACCATTACAGCGCGCATCCCGCGCGCGTCCATCTCAGACAAGAGGTAGTCCAGGCCTTCGAAGACCTGCTCGTTGAATATGCCCGGTGCAGGCTGGAGTGACGGAGACATTCGATAAGGTTCAGTGTCGGGACCTTCCGAAGAGGCCATGACGCGAAGGTTGACGACTCCCGCGCTTCTCAGCCGATCCAATTCTCGGCAGAGCCGTGCTCTGTCGCCGCCATTGGTATCCGCCATGCCGAGATTCATGCCTTGCCAGAAGTTCGCTCCAGCGAAAAAGTAAGGGCTCCCGTCAAGCGTGAATGCAGTCCCCGACGCCTTGACGTAGCCGTAGTTGTCGGCCAACGCACGTCCGGAGAACCCGGCGATAAACAGGCAGAAGCCAACGCGACTCAAGAGTGTGTTAATGCTTCTCATTTTGCGACACGAGATACGTGACCAGACGCAAGCCGCCGGAATAATGATGAAGATAATTCAGCGACGAGCTGCCGCCGGTCTCAACGGGGGGAGAGGGTGCGGGAGATTTTGTTGGCTGTGGATTTTGCCGGCCTGCACCTCGACGCGGTGGAGAATGTCGCTGATCGAGAAGCGTTTATGCCCCGACAAGTACGAGTGAATGGTATTGTCGAATTTCTTGTACCACTTCGCCGGTATCCTGCGTTTTCCGATGACGGCCCCCACAATGCTCCCCGCCGTCGCTGCCGTGCAGTCGTTGTCCATCCCCATGGCGACCGTTTCGCCAATTACGCGCGTGAAGTCAGTCTTGCCGATGGTGATGCCCCACACCGTGAGGCAGGCATTGTTGATCGTGTGGACGGGATGCATGCCTTTGAAACGCTGCTCCATGGCCTCCCGCGCCTGTTTGTAGTTCCTGATTTCCGGCGCGACCCGCAGCGCCCAGCAGATCGCCTTATGCAACGCGCAGTCTGCCGGTATCTCCGTGAGGCCTATACGCAGGGCATCGACCGGATCCTCCGCCGCAAACGCCGCCGCCACGGCGGCGGCGAAGAACATTGCGCCGTAGATCCCCTGCCGCCGATGGCTCAGGAAGGCGTCCCGGTAGGCCATGGCGGCCGCCCGTTCGGGCCAGCCCGGAGCCATGTAACCCCAGGGGTCGGCCCGGATATCGGCGCCGATCCATTCGCAGTAGGGATTGTCCCGCGCTCCCGCCTGACGGGCGGGAATGCCCTTCTTGAGGTTCTTGAGGGCCACATCTTCGGCCGTACACGCATAGGGCAGATACTTGACCCACGCGGCGCCGACGTCCTCCGTCGAAAACCCAGGGCCGTAGTCCTCCGCGATCAGGAGTCCAAGCAGCGTGTAGATGGTGTCATCGTCCACCGGCACGCCGCGCATCTTCCCGCGGGTGTACTCCTCCCGCAGGCTCATGGAATAGCGTTTCACCTTGGGCTCGGGCACGCAACGCCAGTAGTCGGTCGGCGGAAAGGCATCCGCATTTTCCGCCGCCAGCGCCTCCATCTTCGGAATCGGCCAGAACTCCACCGGCGCGCCGAGTGTGCAGCCGGCCATCCGCCCCAGGAAGGCTCCTGCCAACCGGTCGCGATAGACGCTCCGATTCAAGCCGGACCACAGCCGGCGCGGCCCGTGCGGACGAAGTGCGAGGATGGCATTCAGGCTATTGGGCTCCTGCCCGGCCAGCCCGCGGTCGATCGGCAGCGCCCGCATTTCGCGCAGCGCGGCTCTCAGCGCCCGCTCCGCGTTGGCCAGGGGGGCGGCAACGTCCTTGGCGCCGTACTCCGTCATGAGCTGCGCCTGTAGGGCAAGCCGTTCCGTCAACTTGTTGAATTCCGGCAGTTTCGGGTATCTCATTGTCTTTCTCCATGCAGCCAACGCGGGATGGGTGGCAGAACGCATTCCACCGGAGTGATGGACGAATCTGTATAGCGTCACCCATTGCAGCGAGTGTATCCGGGCGGTTGGAACGATGTCAATCCGCCAACCGTATCGGCTAGCCACAGGGGCGCGCGGAGGGCGCATGCCGAGTGGGCGGGACGCGGATGGATCCTTCGACTGCGCGTGCCTGCGCGCTTGCTTTCCCGCCGTCTGCGGCGGTAGAAACCAACCCGCTGAATTTCCC
>CAYPJN010000041.1:0-11475 GCA_964411055.1 uncultured Lentisphaerales bacterium
CCCACAAGGCGCCGTCTGGAGGCGATGATGAAAAGCGCGATGTGGCCGGTCGGTTACGAGTTCGACTATCGGGAGACCTGCACGGTCGATGCCCTTGAAACGCGGCTGGCGAAATATTGCGGGGTCAGGTAATGCGGCGTCATGGTAGAACCCGCCGCCCAGCCCTGCGGACAGGGATGCAGGCAGACGGATTTGGCGCCGTGGGCGCACATTTCGCGCAACTGCGCGATCAAATCCTTCTTGATCATTTTGCGGGAAATGGTCCAGAAATAGCCCAATGTCTGTTCGCCGGCGGCATCGCCACGGTGTGTCAGCCGGTCAATCTGCACCGCATCGCCGATCCGCACCCGCGCATCACGGCGCTGCCACTGGTCGTGTCCGGCGTCACCCAACTGCCGTGCCGGGTGATTGCCGAATGGAAATGAGAGAACGATGATGATGACGAAAACCGAGATTGCCGGAGAATTGCGCGCGCTGGGCCTGCGGGCGGGCGACGCGGTGCTGCTGCATAGCTCCCTCTCCAGCCTGGGACCCGTGGAGGGCGGCGCCGACGCCGTCGTGGCCGCCTTCCTGGAGGTGCTGGGCGAAACCGGAACCCTGGCGGTGCCCGCGTTCGGCAAGCTGGGCGTGATTGTCGAGAGGGTCAAGGCCCATCCCCGCGTGGTGGTCAGTGTCCATCCGCTGGCCGCCGTGGCCGCCATCGGCGCCGGCGCCGAAGCGTTCTGCCGCGACCACTGGAAAGCGGAGTTGGCGCACGGCCCCGACACGCCCTACACGCGGCTCGCCGAAGCCGGCGGCTACGTCTGCCTGCTGGGCGTCGACCAGGATCGCAATACAACCCTGCACACCGCGGAGGAACTGCTGCGCCTGCCGTATCTCAAAACCACGCCTGAACAGACGTTCGACACGCCGGAGGGATCGGTCACGCGTGCGTGGCCTTTTTTCCCGGGCCCGCACCGCGACTTCATCGGACTCGACCGGCTGTTCCGCGAAAGCGGCAAGATGACCGTCGGCCGCATCGGCCGCGCCGTCGTGCGGCTGATCAAGGGACGCGACCTGATCGCGCTCGCGGTCGAAGCCCTGCGCCGCGATCCGGCCGCCGTGCTGTGCGCCAATTCCGCCTGCGCCGATTGCGTCGCCCAGCGGGCCGCGATCCGCCAGGCCAGACTGTCGGCGGAGTCTTTCCGCCTGGTCGTCTCCGCGCAACTGGCCGGACGCAATGTCCCCGAAATCGTAGAGCAATGCCGGCGGGCCGGAGTGGGCGCAGTCGAGTTTGACGGACTCCAGGGGAAGCCGGTCGATATCCTGGCGGACGACACGCTTGTCCGGGCGGTCGAGGCCCTGCGTGCCGAAGGCATCGACGTCACCGCCATCCGCGCATGCAGCGTCGGCGCCCGCGCCGTGAAGCAGGTTGCCCGGGCGGCCGCTTGTGGCGTCCGGCGCATGGTCATGCCGCTCGATGCCGCGCTGGCCACCGAGGCGGTGGCTGCGGCCCGCGAACACGGCATCGAGCTTTCCTTTTACAACACGGTTCAAGACAGCGACACAGTCTCGGTCATGCTCCGTGAGATCGCCGGGCGGAACCTTCGCGTGGGCTTCACCTTCAACGCGCCCCGTTTCGCCGGCATCGGTGAAAAACCGTTCCTGGGCAGCTTCAGGAAGACACTCCGCCGGCAGGTGGACCAGTTGGACGTTGCGGACGGGTTGACGGACGGCACGCCGCGGCTGTTGATGCAGGGCCAGGCGGAGATCAAGGAGTTGATTTCGATTCTCCGCTGCGCCGGTTTCGACGGTCCCCTGGTCCTGACGGCGCAGAACCGCCAGGCAGGCGACACGCTGCCCTCCGCCGTCCACCGTTTCATCAGCCTGCTGGATGCGCTTTGACCCGCAACGAAGTCCTGGGCTGTAACACCATGGCTCATTGCAGCAACTTCCGGATCGATGAGACCGGTACGCGGAGCGCAAGCGGCGAGATCGACCGGCTGTTGACGGAATACTTCGTTATCCCAAAAGCGCCTTTGCGGTTTCCTTTGCTCTGCGCGTAGCGGCGGGCGATGCCAGAACCGCTGCCGCGTGAATCGCTTTATCCTTGTCCAACTGCGCCAGGTAAAGATGGGCTTCAGCCTTGTAAAGTCCGCATGTCGCGGGATCGGCAATGATTTGCTCCGCCGTTTCCGGCAAAGAGTTCCGCAGCGCTTCCACAAACTTCCGGAAATCGCCATGTTCAAGGCGCGGCTTGGCGTCATTCTTGATGGCGAACCGCAATAGCGCGTGCAGAATGCCATGCCCGGCATCGCGCATCATGGCGGAATCGTATTCGATATATTGGTTCGCATACGGAATTTCCAGCGTTGTGCCATATGTCACGGTCGGGTTGTCGCCGAAATAATAGGAGGAGGGCAAGCCGTTGATGCCGTCGGATTTTAAAGGCTTTTTGCCGCCGAAATAGAATACTTCCTTGCAGGGCGCGGGCAACTCTTCCGCCAGCCAGAGGATCAATTCCTGCGTGTTCGCTTCATTGGAAGGGCTCCGGTAGCCGCCGAAATAAAAATGTTCGTGGGCATTGATTGGCGGCGCGTCGGGATACAGGCAATCGTCGGAACGGACCGCCGGATCGTGGAAATCCAGCACGATATGGAACTGATGTTTCTTGTGAAGTTCCTCCACCGCGGCGACTTCCGGATAGAGATGCTGCTTCAGCCCGTAGTCGCGGTTGTGATCGTGGGGCGCTCTGCCTTTCCCCTGATCGCCGTCTTCCACGCCGTCAAGATCCACAAACGGAACTACATACAGGGTATATTCCTTCCGGAATGCGGCGGTGGTTTCATTTTCCGCGATGGCTTCAGCCACAAAGCCTTCCAACACATGCGCTGCCGCGGCTTCGCAGGCATGATGCCGACATAAGAGCAACATATTCTTGTCCCCGGAACCGATGGTCAACATGGGACATTCACGCCCTTTGCGGGATTTCGTTAAAACGCCGGCATGCAGTTCGCAATTGCCCTTGTTTTTCTGGATAAAGTTTTCATAATTGGAAACTTGATATGGGAACCCCTGGGCAAAACGGACTCTTTCTCCGGCATGCTTGAATTCCCACACAAAGCCGTCGTTCAGCTTTTCTGGGGCCGGATTGCAGAAGAAGCATTTCTCCTTGCCAGCCCAGCGCCAGGACTTTCCGTCATCGGCGCTGACGCATGGTCCTTGCGCGCTAAGCCATTGTTTACCAACGGGAAAATGAAATTCGATTCTGCCGGGAGCCAGGGCTTCCGCTTCAAAATTCCAATAGAACCAGTGGGCCGGCGTATCACGCAGATCCGATTCAATATCGGCGCGACCGGGCGACAGCCGGTTCACTTTCACATTCCCGCCGGGATAGTTGCATGATATTTGAATCGATGCCAGGTCTTCCATAATCGTTTGCGGAAAGGAAATCGCCTTTTCTGACAGGGAATCGCTTACCAGACGGTGCGGGCACCCGCCCGCTGGAACCGGTCTGAACGCGCGTTTTCGTGTGTGAAGGGTAGCTGAAGTGTGGTGGATGCGTCAAGATTAGCGACGGCACCATGAGCCTAGTGCATGGCCTGGTAGGAAGGCCACGTCTACGACTCGCAATGCCTGCATTTCTGGCGTGTTCTCCGTATCTCCGGCCACGTAGACGCGCTTGTCGCCGAAGGCGAGCAGGTAGCCGTTCCCGGCGCCCCTGGGGTGGAAGGGCTGTCCGGTGTCACGCTTGTTCACGATGTTGTAGGCTGGCACAGTCTCCACCCGGATACCTAGCACGATCCGGCTCTCCCCATTTTGTATACACCCGCTCAACGAAAACGCAATCGGGAAGTAACTCGGGAAGTAACCCGGTATGCCCGCGGCGGGTGTCGCGGCGGGTTGCGCAGTACATATGTACAGATTATACTCGTAATCAACACGAAGCAAGCAACATAATGTCCAACGTCATCACCGTAATGAAGGCGGGGATTTATCGCATGAACATTATCGAGAAACACATGGTTGCGATGCCGGATGGCATCAAACTCTTCACCCTTGTGCAGCGCCCGTCAGAAGCGGGGCGCTTCCCTGTGATTTTCATGCGGGGCCCCTATGGGAGCAGGGAAATCGACGAGGAGGGGCTGCGAAGCGAGGATCTAAAAGGCTACGCCGTCGTCTTGCAGCACTGTCGCGGCACGGCGCTCAGCGAAGGCGACTTCATCCCCTACGACGACGAGCGCCGCGACGGTCTCGCCACGCTTGAATGGATCCGCAATCTCCCTTTCTACGGCGGTGAGATCATCGTGCAGGGCGGCAGCTACACCGGCGCCACGCATCTCGCTTATATGTCCGCCCATCCGGCGGACGTGCTCACCGGCCGGATCAACGTCATGGACACCGAGCGTTACAACATCGTCTACCGCAACGGCGCCTTCAAGTGCGGTCTTCATGGCGACTGGGTCATGACGATGTACAAGAAGAACACGAAACTCCCCAGAAACTTCGTGCCTGAGACCTTTCTGACGCATCCTCTCGCTGGCATCACCAGATCGATTTTCGGTGAAACGGCTCCCTGCATCGAGGAACTGCTTCTCCATGAAGCGAAGGACGATCCATACTGGCAGACACCCAGCGGAGGATCGGAGTACCGCCGCGCGATGCAAACCGCCACGATTCCCATGCTTCTCACCGGCGCATTCTACGACATATACGTGGAGGGCATGCTCGGGATGTGGTCCGCGCTTCCCGAGAACATAAGGCGGCGCAGCGCCATGATCGTCACACCCTACGACCACGACATCTCGGGCAGCAACGCGGAGCTGAAATTCGAGAACGCCGCGCTCCGGGAGCAGTGTCCGAACTACGAGCACGACTGGTTCGACCATGTCAGAAACGGCCGGCCACTGACGTTCTTCAAGCCCGGCAGGATCACCTACTTCCCCTGCTTCGGACGGGAATGGCGCTCATGTGAAATGCTCCTCGACGGCGACAAGACCTGGACGCTGCACCTCAACGCGCGGACGCTCGACGCGGCACCCGGCTCCGGCGGCGAGCGGAGTTACGTCTACAATCCGGCCGCCCCGGCACGCTTCAACGGAGGCGTCTGCAGCACTTTCGGGGGCATGCAGCCGCAGGATCCGCCGGACTCGCGCTACGACATCCTCAGCTTCCTGGGCGCTCCGGTCGAGGCGCGCCACCTCTTCGAAGGCTCCGGAACCGCGCGCCTGCGCGTCAAGAGCGACCGCCCCGACACCGGATTCTACGTGCGCCTCAGCGTGGTCAAGGGCGACAAGACATGGTCGCTGCGTGATGACATCACGTCCATCGGCCGTCAGCATCCCGAATACCGTCCGGGAGAGGAAGTCTGGCTGGACTTCCAGTTCGCCCCCCACGCCTACTGGTTCGAGCCCGGCGACCGTCTGCGCCTCGACGTCTCCTCCTCCTGCTTTCCCCATTTCCTGCCCCACACGAACCGGCGTGGTATCCAGGCGCTCCAGACGGGCGCGGACATCGCCAACAACACGGTCGTGCTCGGCTGCTCGACGGTGACGCTCCACGAGAACACGCGGGGCTAGCGCCTCGCGGCGAGTCACTCGTAAAGCCTGACCTCCTCGACTTCACGCCGTCCTTACGCAGGCCAAATGTGCTGGCAACGCAATTGATGACGTGTAGTCCGTCGTGTTATATTGGTCATGTATCACATAGGCTATCCCGAGGTGTTGTATGCTGCAATTCACGGTCGATCCCACCAAGTGCACCAAGTGCGGCCAATGCGTGCTCGACTGCCCGGCGCAGATCATCGAGCGCACCGACGACAACGCGCCGATCATCCGGTCCGAGAACGAAGGGGACTGCCTGCGGTGCCAGCATTGCCTCGCAATCTGCCCGGCAGAGGCAATCTCCATCTTCGGACGCGACCCCAGGGACAGTCTCAAGCTCACCGCAAGATCCTTCCCCTCGCTCGACAAGATGCTCATCCTTGCCAGGGGGCGGCGTTCTGTGCGTCGGTACCGTGATGAAAATGTGGATCAGACCCTGATCCAGAAGCTGCTCCTGGCAACCACGAATGCACCGACCGGTGTCAACCGGATGGCTGTTACCTTCTCCGTCATCGACGATAAAGACGTCATGCATCGGCTGCGGGTCAAGGTCCTCGATTCGTTGGCGGCGGCCATGCAAGCCGGAACAGTATCGGAACATGACGCGTTCCTCTCGTGGGCTGTGCCTGCCTGGGTAAAAGAGAAGGAGGACGTGATCTTCCGTGACGCCCCGCACATGCTGGTTGCGGCGGCAGGAACCGGGGCGGCCTGCCCGCAGGAGGACGTAAATCTGGCGCTGGCCTACTTTGAGCTTTTGGCGCAATGCGCCGGCCTTGGCACGGTCTGGTGCGGACTGGCGAAGATGGCGCTGGAACTGCTGCCCGATATCAAGCAGGACCTGGGATTGGCGCCGGGTCAGTTCTACTACACGATGCTATTCGGCGTGCCCGCCGTGCATTACAGGCGCACAGTCCAGCGTGAAGATCCAAGCCGAATTCGGCGTGTGCAACTCCAGCCATGAAGAACCAGTGCTTCGACACTCCGATACGGCCCTCGCCCCCACGACCCTCTGCGCGATGATACCGGGGCATCAACCCGCCGGCGGCCCTGGCGACTTGAGGCTGCCGACATTGTCGCGGATGACGACCTGCGACCCGTGTCCGCCCAGATCCACGACCAGTTCCTCGATGGCGGCCTGGTGCAGGACGTTGTCCTTGACGACGGCGTTATCGAGGTTGCGCAGCACCAGACCCATGTGTGGCGACCAGCCGCCCTTGCCGCCGTCGTCGCGCCCGGCGTTCATCACGTTGCCCGTGAAGGCGATGCCGTCGACGCCGTCCAGCCGGACGTGCGCCGTGCGCCGGCCGGGGGGATCGCTCCACTCGGGCTTGCCGCTGCGGTAGACGATGTTGCCGGTGGCCGCGATGACGCTGCAGCGGTGGCCATCGCGGGCGGTCAGGGCGAGGCCGTCGTGCCCCGAGCGGTCGATGTAGTTGCCCGTGAGGTTGTAGTGCGAGCCACCGCGGATGTCGATGCCGCACTGCCGGTTCCATTCGATGCGGTTGCCGGTCATCGTGACGGAGGCGTTCTCCTCGTAGGCGCCGTAGCCCGCGCCGCCGTTGCCCGAGAGCCAGTTGTCGATGACGAACCCGTCCCAGCCGCGCACGCGGAGTCCGCAGCCGCGGTTGGCCATCAGATGGCTGTGGCGCAGCGAGAAGCACCAGATGCGCGACAGGCGGATCCCGTCGCCAGCGAAGCGCTCGACGCGCACGGTGTCGATCCGCGGGGTGTCCTCCTGCCGGCCGTAGTCCGGCTTGTCGACCAGGATGCCGTGCGCGCGGCTCCCCTCCAGGTCGCCGCCGTGCAGGTTCAAGTTGGCGACGACCGCGCCGAAGGCCCCCGTGAGGTTGAGCAGGCAGGGCGCGTCGGGCTGGTTGAGGCGCAGGACCGAGCCCTGCCCCGCACGGAAGCTCCAGGCGGAGCGTCCCTCAATACCGACGCCCGGCCGCAGCCGGAGCTCCCCGCAGCGGAAAGTGCCGGGCGGCACGGTGACGTGTCCCTGAACCGCGGCGGCGGCATCGATGGCCGCCTGGATGGCCGCCGTACAGTCGCCGCCGTCGGCGCGCGCGCCGAAATCCACGATGTTGAAGGTCTTCACTTCCATTTCACCCTACCTGATCAATACCTGAGAGGAAGGCGAACGATATGCCGTCTCGCAGCAGATTTGAAAGCGCGCATCCAAAAGCCAGCGTTACACCCAGCCCATTTTCTTCCAGTAGGCGAACTCGTAGGGCCACTGTTCCTTCCAGAAATCGATGCTTTGCCGGAAGAAGAGCCGCTGGCCCTCGATGGCGGCGAGCTGGTCGGACCACTGCTGCCGGCCCTGGATCGCCGCCACCAGTTCCGCGCCCAGGCGCCGTGCCGCGGCCAGGTGCGCCTGATCCAGCGGCGGCGACGCATGCACCGCGCCAACAAACTGGGCGCCGGTCATCAGCGCGTAGGAACGCAGGAAGGCGGCCGTCGCCTCGCCGCCGCCCCCGCCGCTCGTCGTAACCGCGGCCACATACTTGCCCATCAGGCGCAGGCAGTGGATATAATGACTGGTCCGGTCGAGCAGTGCCTTCAGTTGCGACGTGACCTGGTCGAGATAGACCGGGGAGGCCAGGATGATGCCATCGGCCTCCAGCATCTGCCGCTGGATGCCGGCCGCATCGTCCTTGATGACGCAGTCGGGTCCGCGGTGGCAGGCCTCGCAGGCTATGCAGCCGCCTACATGCGCCTTGCCGGCGTCGATGAACAGCGTCTCGGCGCCCTTGTCACGGGCGACCGACAACACAGCCTCGGCAAGGAGGCGCGTCTGGCTGCGCCCGCCCCGCGGACTGCCGCAGATGGCGATGATCTTCATTGCTGTTTGCTCCTTTTGGATTTATTATAACTTTTATGACGCAGAAGGCAAGGTGCCGCATACCACCGGCATCCCGGAGACCGTATCGATGCTGAAACTGGTGGTGTATGTCCCCGTAACCCATCTGGAGCCCGTCAAGGCGGCGCTCTTCGCGGCCGGGGCCGGAACCCAGGGGCGCTACGACCGCTGCTGCTGGCAGGTGCGCGGAGAGGGGCAATTCCGTCCGCTCGATGGCAGCCGTCCATTCGCCGGCACCCAGGGGGAGTTGGAACTGGTGGCCGAATACCGTGTCGAGATGCTCTGCCCGGAGGAGCGACGCGCCGAGGTGGCGGCGGCACTGCGACGAGCCCATCCCTACGAGGAGCCTGCCTTCGATTTCACTCGGATACTGGATGAAAGCGGCGCGGATGCTCCTACCGGTGCCGGGAACGATAGAATTCTCCGATGAACAGAAAGGACACCCAGATGCCCATGCCAAACCTGCCCATCTCCTTCGCGCCCGCCGCAGTCCGCCGCGGCGCCTTGCTGGCAGCCATGCTGCTGTCCGCCATTCCCGACCTCCGCGCCCAGACGCCTCTCTTCGACGGGGGACGGACCGCGTGGCGCGTCTGCGTTGCGCAGACGAACGAGCCGGCCATCATGCACGCCGTCTCGGAACTGACCAACGCCCTCACGCGGATCTCGGGAGCCGACTTTCCGGTCCAGCGCGGCGGCGAGGTGCCGGTCCGCGACGCCATTGTGATCGGCGACCTGGACCACCCGCTCGTCCTCCAGCAGGCGCGGACGCTTGGTCTCGCCACCGGCACGGTAGAGCAGGCCGCCGTCCGGACGCTCGGCGGCCGGCTCTACCTCGCCGGCAACCAGCCGCGCGGGGCGCTCTACGCGGTCTACAGCTTTCTCAACCGCGAGCTCGACGTCCGCTGGCTCTGGCCCGGCGCATCGGGCGAGTTCATGCCGCCGCGCCGCACATGGACGCTGCCCGACATCGGCTACACGCACACACCGGGCTACGCCTACCGCGGCTTTCATCTCTGCGGCGACTGGCGCGACCATCAGAATTTCCGCATCTGGATGGGGCGCAACTTCATCAATATCCACCGGCATGCGGCTCCCGTCGCCGAGCGGCGCCTGGGCTTCCACTCGATGTACTCATCCCATAACGCCCACCTGCCGGCCGCGAAGTATTTCGCGGAGCATCCCGAGTATTTCGCCGAGATCAACGGCACGCGCTATCCCTCGAGCATCTGCATGAGCCATCCCGAGGTGTTGGCGCTCGTCGCCGAAAACATACGCAGCACTCTGAAACGCCAACCGCAACTCGAGATCCTCAGTCTCTTCCCGAGCGACAACCAGGACTACTGCCGCTGCGATGCGTGCTCCAAGATGGATGTCTCCACGGCCTGGTTCACCTTCTACAACCGCCTCACCGACCTGCTCAAAGCCGATTTTCCCCACTTGAAATTTGCCACGATCGCCTACCAGGGCTACCGCGAGGTTCCCGCCGTTCCAGTCCGCAATTCCCTGTTCGTCGAGTACGCCACCTACATGCGCTGCAATGCCCATACCTTCGGCGACACCAACTGCACGCGCAACGCCCAGGTGCTGGCGGCCTTCGACGCCTGGGAGAAGACCGGCGTGCCGATCGGCAACTACGGCTACGAGTTCGACGTCTTCTCCCGCAACGCCCGGTTTACACCCTTCTTTGCCATGATCGAGGATGCCATCCGCGAGGGCCACCGCCGCGGTCAGGCAGCCCTGATCACCGAGGTTGGTCTCTCGCCGCGCACGGGGCCGGAGACCCTGGTGCACACGGTCCAGAACCGCCTGCCGATCTACCTCTATGCCCAGTTAATGTGGGATCCCGCACGCACGGCGGACGACCTGCTGGCCGACTGGTGCCGGACCGCCTACGGCGACGCGGCCGAACCGATGCTGGAATACTTCCGCGCCATGGGCGCGGCTTGGACGGCCATGCCGCGCCATCCCGGCATCCTGGGCGACGCGATGAGCGTGGCCGACATTTTCATCACACCGGCGCTACGAAAACAGGTGCACAAAGCGTTCGCGGCCGCCGAGGCGGCCCTGGCGCATCAGGCGCCATCCGACATGCGAGACCGCGCGCGGGAGGCGTTTGCGCGCGAGCGCCTGCTCTACAAGCAGTGGCAGGATCTCGCCGACCAGAAGGGCGGCGCGCCGCTCGTCAACGCCCCGCGGCTGGCGGCGGCCACCAACTTCACCGACGCCGTCTGCCGGCCCGTGCGACTGGAGGAGACCCCTGACGAGACCGCCACCGAGGTGCGCGCGGCCTGGACCGAGGATGCTCTGCTGTTGCACTGGCACTGCGGGGAACCGCAGCCAGGCCAGATGCGCGCGGCGGCCTCGGGACGCGACGCCGGCGTGATGGACGACGACGCTGTCGAGGTCGAGCTCTCCGCAGGCACGTCGGGGGAGTCCTGTTTCTTCGCCGTCAACAGCCGGGGTGTCCAGGCCGACACCCGCCGGTCGACCGTCGGCGTGCTGGAGCCGCAATGGGATCCCGAGTGGCGGAGCCGCACGAGCATGGGCGGGCGGCAATGGGACGCGGTGATGGAGATCCCCTTCGAGGCGCTCGGCGAAGCCCCCAACCCGGAGGAGAGTTGGCAGATCAGGCTGCGGCGGACCGATGGCGGCCGCGCGGGAAGGCGGGCGGCGGTCTTCCCGGGAGAGGCGCCGGCCATGCTCTTCTTCAACCGCACTTTCGCCACGGGGCGTCCGCTCCTCTACTGGTCCGGAGCTCCCGAACGCGAACAGGGCGGCGACGCGGTGCGGCAGCAGTCCTTCATGCGGGCCGGCTGGGATCTGCGCATCTGTTCGACACAGCAGACCCTTCTGGCGGCGCAAACCACCGCCGACGCCTTCTGGTTCCGCCACCCCAACGGGCAGGTCAAGGTGCCCGGGGACTACTGGCAAAAGCATCTCGTCCCGGCCGTGAGCAACGGCGCCGTGGCGGTCTTCGTCTCCTACTGGGGTCTCCCGCTCGACCGTTATTTCAACGATCCCTCCTTCAAG
>CAYPJN010000042.1:0-11422 GCA_964411055.1 uncultured Lentisphaerales bacterium
ACGGCCGGCTGCACGCTGGCCCAGTCGAGGGCGCCGGCGATGCCGAAGCCGTCCGGCGTCAGTTCGTGGCCCGACCGGGCGTACAGTGCGAGCGTGGCGCCGGAGGGGATGTCCGCGACCCATTCGAAGGTCTTGGGCGCGTCGCTGCGCGTGTCGTACACATGCGAGATGTAGGCGCCGCCGTCGGCGTAGTTGACGGTCATGAACTCCAACGTCGGGACGAAATATTTGCGTTCTAGTCCGGCTTGGGCGCTCCAATCGGCCACGCCCAGCAGGTTGGTCGAACCGGAGGGTATAACCCAGCACCCAGGCAGATACACTCCGAAAGGTTCGGTTCGCCGCATGTCGAACCGCGTGAACCGGTCGGAATAGAGTGTCTCAACCGTGACCTGGAATTGCAGCATCAGTGTGGCGCCCATCGGAATGGGGCTTAGTTGAGCAGGACGCAATTCCAGGTATTGCTGGTTGGCGCAGGCAATCCAACTGTCCAGCTTGGAGCCATTATGCCAGAATTCAAGCGGCACGAGCTCATTCGGATCGATCACGGGCTGCAGGGTGCTGTTGTAAGCCGTAGGGGTGTCGGTTGGCGCGAGCACGGCATAGGAAGGGTTCAACAGCTTCAATCCGCCGTTGTATAGCGATTTGTAGAGACGGAAGATGGGCCCGTAGCCGTCCTTGCGCAGGCCATACCGGTCGGGCTCGCCGTTCACTGCGCGCTGTATGTCGGCCATGACGGGAATGCGGATCACGCAGTTTGTGGGATAAAAGTAGGTGTTCCGGATGTAGCCTGTCTGTTCCGCGCAGGTCCAGTTCTTGTCGGGGCCGAACTGCCCGTCGAGCCGCGCCACCATCACGCCCTGCGCGAAGCCGGATGGCGTGGCGGAGGGGTCGAAACGCACGACGGTGTTGGAGAAGGCCACGTTGCGCCCCTCGCCGATGAAGACGCACTCCTCGATGGCGTCGTTCTGGATGACCAGCGAGAGCGTGTCGTTGTCCGCGGCGGTCGGCGCCAGCAGGCCATAGGCCGCGGAGGCCAGGCCCTGGCCGACAAACGCCGGCGCCTCGCCTCCGGTGCCGCCGGCCGTGCGCAGCTCGGCCTCTAGGGGCCACCCGGAGACGCTGGCGGCGATGCGGTCGATGCGCAGCTTGCGGTCGGTCGCGGAGGGATTCTTGCCGGTGATCGTGAAGTTGATGGTGTGCTGGCCGGGGCCGAGCGGCAGGCTGCCGAAGGCCACGCGTTCGCGCGAGTTGGCCTGCGCCGCATATCCGTCGTATTCCGAGGAGGCATGCCAGAGGCGCCCCGTGAACAGGTTTTCGAAGAGCACCATGGTGGACGTATTCTCGCCATCGAGGCATGCATCGGCGCCATGGCCCTGGCCGACGACCGTGGCGATCTGCGCGTAGCGCTCGGCCAGCGTCGCCCCGGCATCGCGGTTGGTGAAGAGCGTACGGCGCATCTGGTGCGGCGAGTGGTTCCAGACGTGGTAGACGACCGTCTGGCGCCACAGGAGGTTGGAGCCGGACATGTCCATCATGCCGTCGCCGTCGTCGTCGGCCGGCAGGGCGAAGCCGACCGCCGCATAGGGCTCCTGGCCCTCGGGGTAGAAGAGGATCGTCTCGCGCGCCGAGTTGCGCATTTCGAAACGGAAGCGCTCGATGACGCGGCGCACATCGGTATCGAGCGCGGCCTGCGTGTTGGCTTGGTCGGCCTTGTGGAGGAACTGCAACCACCCGCCCATGGCCATGGCGACCACCGTCGCGAGGATGGCGACGGCCATGACCATCTCGATCAGCGAGAAGCCCTTGCGCATGATCAGCGGCCTCCCAGGTCGGTGAGGAGGAACCGCATCTGCTCGTGGTCCTTCTCGAAGCGGCAGACATAGGCGCCGCGGTTGAGTGGATGATATAGCTTGCGCCAGCCCCAGCGCGAGCAGATGCAGATGTCGGTGCGCACATACATTGTGGTCAGGCCCTCCGAAGGCGTGTCCACCAGCACCTTGGTGGTGCGGCGGAAGCGTCCGTTCGGCGCTGGATTACCGAAGTCGTCGACGAGCTGCCGGTCCTCGTCCATGAGGGACAGGTCGGAATAGGGGATCGCCCGCGCGCGCTCGATACGCCCCTGGCAGACGGTCGTGGCCACGTAGTGGTCGCGTGCCATCTGGAACCGCGACATGACCTGGTCCAGGAACAGCATGGCCGCCGTCATGACCGTGACAAGCAGCGCCATGGCGAACATCAGCTCGATGAGGCCGATACCCTTCTGCCGGCACCGTTCCCGTTCATCCGCTACTGAAGCCTGTTTCATGTGTATCGTCGGAATCGCCCGCCCCCGGGCGGATCCGCAAACTTTCGGCTTAACAGGGGCATTATGCGAAGGATGCATAAAAGAGTCAACTATTCCTTTATGCGGGTGAATCGATCACGCTGTTTGGGCGGCGAGCCGATTGCGCTGTGTGGTGCGGGGGGCGCGCGAGGCGCGCCGGGCGGCGCCCGCCGGCGCGGCGGCTACTGCCAAGCCATGATCAGCGTGTTGTCCTCACCGGGAGGAGTCAGGGCGACCTTTTTGAAGTTGATGCTCCAGGTTCCGCTGCCGTCGAAGGTGCCGCCGAGAATGATCGATCCGTTGATGTTGATCGGCGTGTTGCCGCCACCGGCGGATTTGATGGTGCTCGAGACCCCCATGGCGGCAATCAGCCCCTCGACATTGGCGCCCGCGCTGAACTCGATATTACCCATCTCGCTGACCAGCGTGGGATACGTCCCCGGCTGTTTCAAGACCGCCGAGCCCGATACCGAGATCTTCCCCGTGGCGATGATGCAGAGCTGCAAGGGCGTCGAGGGGTTGATGGTGATGTCTCCCGGGACGTAGAGGATCGTATTTGGAGGGTAGGATTCGAGGGAGACGCTCCTGTCATACAGGACCGCATGGTCGAGGTAGTCGGAGAGACGCAGGAAATCGTTCCACTGGTAATCGCACATGGCGGGATCCTCGCAGATGGCCCCGCTGATGGCGTCATGCTTATCGATCACGACCGGTGCGTTGGCCCCGCCGTCGATCCTGGCCGCGTTACTGGTCACCTCCACGGAGACCTTGGAGGCTATGTTGCCGCCATTGAAGACCGAAACCGTGCCCTTGATGACCAAGGGACTGAAGGTGGTGATGGCGTTCTGCAGAACCGGATGGTCATTGGTGAAGAACCGCTGGTAGTTGCGCAGCAGCAGCTCGATATGCGCTTCGCTCTGCCCGCAGCGACCGACCGAGATCAGCCGCGCCTGATTGTGCTCGGTGTCGTGCTGGATAAGTTCCGTCTGGTAGCTGCCGTCGCCGAAGGTCTGCCAGTCATGCAGGGAAAAATCGGCAAACCGGTGCTTGATGGCGTTGTAACGCGCATTGGCGCCGGCCTCGGCAATCACCTTGGCCTTCAGGAATTCACGAATTCTACGGGCCGACTGAATCTGGTGGCTGGCCACCGTGTAGGTCACGGTCGACAGGAGCGCCACCAGCATCGTGATGCCGATGGCCGTAAGCATGCCGAATCCCGAGCGTCCCGCGGCGGTCGGTTTCATACGACACTGTCGGTTGCTGTTCATCTGCCTGAGTTCCTGGGTTCGATCTCCATGCTCATGGAGGAGGTCAGCGGCGGCATGGCGCCGCCGCCCGGAAGCTGCTTGAAGAGGGCCAGATCGAAACGCAGACCCTTGATCAGCGGGAGGTCGTCCACCTTCAGTTGGAATGCGCCGAAATCGGGGCCCACGACGATCTGGCCGCCCAGGTCAAGTATGCGCAGGGCGCCGGCCCAGTCGACACCCGCATTCCGGAGGCTGGGCGTCAGCAGGCCCGTGCGATCGGACTCCAGAATGGCGCGGAACTGCACATAGCGCCCTGATCCGTTCATGTCCCGACCGTCCGGATCAGTCTGGATGGAACAGGAATCCCAGGCTGGCGCGTCCGCCAGACCCGCGTTGCCGCCCGCGCGGTACTGCACGCCCAGACGCGTGCCATCGGGTACAAAGGCGCGCCACCGGGTCCGCGTGACATCGGGCGACTCCAGAGTCGTATCGTAAATTTCCGAAACAAAGACGCCCTGTGCTGGAAAGACCGTGGCGACGGACTGCACATAGGGCACGCTGTTCAACAGGCGGACGCCGCCGGCGGCCGGCCAGGAGTACTCGCCCAGCACGCTTGGCAGGCAGTTGGTTCGGACCGCCGCCATGCTGCCTCCGGCTGCGCGCGTGTCGTTCCAGAGACTGATGGTGCCGCCCCACCAGACCCAGAAGGACACCACATAGTTGTTGGTGGGCGAGATGTCCATCGGCAAGCTCCCCGCAAGCACCCAGAGCGCGTCTCCGTTGACGGTGTCGGCCACCAAGTTCAGATGGCGGAGCGTGCCTGGGCGCACATCGAGCGCCGACGTCGCGGCCGGTTCGGCCAGGCCGATCGTTGCGGTTGTGTCGACCAGCGTTCCGACGGGCAGCCGCATGCGCACGCCGCTCGAATAGGGGGGGGCGGTGTGGGGCATGAGTCGGCCATGCTTCCGGATCCAGCCCTGCGTGCTGCCCTGCAGCAGAACGCGGTAGGCGCGGGATCCAGCCAAGTCCGAATAGACCAGCGTGTTCGAGCTGCCCGTCTGTTCGGCGGCCTGCCAAACCACGCCCCCCCCGTTGATCCGCACAACTTCATCGTCCGCGGCCTCGTCCATGGCAATCTCGACATCTTCCGATCCCACCCCGTAAGAACGGAAGTTGGATTCCGTCCAGCGGTCGTTGGGCACGACCAGCGTCAGATCAACGTCCGCTCCATCGCCCGGATCTGACACCAGGGCGCATTTGCCGCTGAAGGTAAAGCCGGGCTGGTTCGCGGGCACCGGGCTGCAATCTATCAGGTCAAGGTCTTCCGCCTCGAGCTCGCACGCCCCGGCCGAGACCTTCAGCGTGTCGATACCCAGCTTGTATCCTCTGCTGGCCGGGTTGCGGTCTAGCGCGGTGAAGGTCAGGTGGTGCTCGCCGGGGCCCAGGGGCAGTGCTCCGAAGTTGAGGCGCCGTTTGCCCGGCGTCGCGCTGTAGGCGTCGAACACACCGGCGATGGCGGAGATGTTCCAGGTGAAGAAATTGGCGAAGATCACGCGTGTCGCGGCCACCTCGCCCTGACCCTCCAATCCCTTGCCGCTGCCCTGGGCCACGACGCCCTGGAGTTGTTGCCGGCGTCGGGCAGGATCCATGGCATTGTCGCGGGGAGCGAAAGTGGTACGCAGCAGCCGGTTGGTCGAGACGGGATCGACGTGGTAGATGACTGTCGTGTCCCAGAGGATGTTGGTATCCGAGAGCATGGTGGTCAGGCCCTGGTTGTCCCGGTTGAAGGCCATCGGGAAACTGAGGGCCACATAGGGCCCCGAGCCGTCAGGATAGTAGACGATCCGGTCGATGGCCGAGAGCCGGATTTCGGACCGGATGCGTTCGATGGCCATGCGAACGTTCATGTCCAGTTCCGCCTGGATCGAGTTCGTGCGTTCTCCGCGCATGACATAGATCCAGCCATACACGGCCATCACGCTGGCCACAATCATGATGGCGCAGGCCAACAGTATTTCGACAAGCGTGAAACCCGCCCGTGATGCCCGGTTGTCTGTTTTCAAGGTCATGTCGCATCCGGGAGCAGAAGATCATCCATCAGATGTCTTCCATAACCAGATACCTCGTGAAGAGGCAGGAAATCGTCTCGCCATTGAGTCCGAACTCCCTCGTGCTGCGATCCGCGATCCTCACCTGCACTGTCATCGTGGTTAACCCGTGAACCGGCGTGTCCGGCGTGATGGTGGTGTGACGCAGGTAAAGCCCCGAGAGATCCGGAGCGCCAAACCGGTCGACAGGCACGCCGGACGGCGGGTCGGCCAACAAGCCAATCAGCGAGTAGTCCACGTTGCGCGCCAGCTCGATCCGCGCCAAACAAAGTGTCGTGGCCACATAATGGTCGCTTGCGGCGAGAAGCAGACGTCTGCACTGCAGAATCATGCCATAGGCAGCAGCAAGGATCACCGCCAGAAGCACGACGGCAAATAGCATCTCGACCAGCGACATGCCGGTTCTCCCCGCGCCGCCCTGAGGTCTGCCCAAAGCACGAGACATGATAACTAATAATTAGCAGAAAACATGCCGCGGACCGTATATGCCTGTTGAAGCGGGAAGTGCGTCCACGGGGCAGCGTCTCTACGACAGCCCTTCGCAAAAACAAGAAAGCGCCGCTTGGCGCGCAGCGTTAGGCAGGTGGTGGGCCCAGCAGGACTCGAACCTGCGACCAAAGGATTATGAGTCCTCCGCTCTGACCGACTGAGCTATAGGCCCGTAATTGACGCTTCTATTGGACGATTATACGCCAGCAGGGCGGTTCGTTTCAAGTCGAATACCACCCCACTACCTGAATCGGCGTGGGGAGGGGGGACATGGATGCAAATGTTGGAAAGGATGGGCAGAATGAGTGAAAAGCTGTAAGAAATCGACATAGACATCGATCTTCTGCCTGTTGCGCTCCGAGGACGCCGTACGCTTGCTGGAGTCGGCCCGAAGGTGGGGCTGGCATTCCTGCCTGCCCCACTCCTACTCCGCAAAGAGCGCGGCCTTGAGATAGTCCGCGCGCCGGGCGTCGAGCATCAGGCGGAAATCCGCCAGGTCGCGTATGTAATCCCGGTAGATCCGGTCAACCCCGGCCTTGTCAAGCTGGCCGTCCGTGACGATCTTGGCCTGGGCGTCGAGCTCCGCGAGGTAGGGCTTGACGACGGCGCCGTAGAAGGGCGCATCGCCCATGTGCGGGTCGCTCCAGAAGACGGCGTTCTCCCATTGGTCGCGGATCTTGCGGTACTCGCCCGCCGCCTGCTTGACCACGCCTTCGCGGATCTGGTTTGCGACGCTCCCGCCGATCGCGAACTTGATCTGCATGCCGCGGCCGAACTCATGCACCGCGCCGCCGCCGAGAGCTCCGAACTGCCCGGCCCATCCGGCGCAGCAGACGAAGCGCCAGGTGTCGCCGTTCGCGGGCAGGCGGTCGTAGAACATCACCCACGGGGTGAAGATGTGGAAGCAGTGCGCCTTGTCGGTGGACACGGAGTCGACCTCGACGAAGTCGCGGGTGCGCTTGCGTCCGGGAATCGGGGAGTCCCATTCGACGTCGTACTGGTTGCGCGGGTTGCGTACCGTCACGATGTTCCAGTGCCAGGCGGTCATCTCGCCGGGCATGATGCTGAACTCCAGGTTCGCGCCGTCGGCGTAGCCGTCGCGGCTCCGGGCGGCGTCGGGGTCGTTGAGGCGGACATAGAAATGCACACCGGTGGGATCGAAGAGCACCACGACGCCGCCCTCCTTGCCCTTGGTGTCGGCCTCGAGGCGCGGCTTCTCGGTGGACTTGAGCAGGGCGACCTGCTTGTCCTTGGTCATGTAGTCGTAGATGCCGTAGCGGCCCATGCGGTTCTCGACGGGATACTTGTCGAAGATGCCGGCGGCCAGCGCGCCCTCGGCCGTGCGCGGGGCGGAGGCGACGAACCTGGCGGTGTAGAGGAGCCGCTCCTCGGGCCACATCATGTCGTGCGTCAGCCCGACGATGGCGAGGATGTACGGGTAGCGCGCCCGGTCGGAGGCGATATGGTACATGTACAGCGACGCGCCGCGGAGGAAGTTGAAGAAACGCTTGTCGGACTCGACCGGCGGCTCGCCGGCCTTTCCCTGCGCGTCGCTGTATGGGCGCAGCGCCAGCAGCGCCTTCGTGAAGGACGGGATGTCCGGCGACAGGATCGCGGCCTTGAGGACCTGCGCGTTAAAGCGCGCGCCGGCATTCGCCGACGTGTTGGTTATGCCCATATCGAGCGCCGCAAGCGCTTCGTCGTTCTTGCCGAGCGCATGGCAGGTCGCGGCGAACTCGAAACAGGCGCCGGGATTCTTCGGGATCGCGGCGGGCTTGCGCATTGCGTAAAAGGCCTGGTAGTCGCGCGCCTCGGAGATCACGCGGACATAGGCGCCGAAAGCCTTGGAGGCCAAATCGACGGTCGGCGTCACCGTCTGGTCGCGCGTGTATGGCTGCTTCAACTCGCGGGCGGCCTTCTCGCGGTTGTTCTCGGCCTCCCACTTGGCCCGGGAGCGGTCGCGGATGCCGACGAGCTCGTCGTAGTACGACTTGACCGCCTTCAGGTCGCCGCGTGCGGCCGCGTCATGGAAGAGGAATTCCGCGATCCTGCCCTGCATGCCGTAGGAGAACTTCGAGCGCCCGGAGATGAATCCGGCGAGCATCCCCGCGATCTTCGGACGCACGGCGCCGGCCGCATGGCTGGAGCCTTCGGAGGCCAGCGTATTGACCCGGAGAATCGCGTCCAGCGTGGCCGCGTCCTGCGGTAGTTTCGCGAAATCGGAGGCCAGGGCGTCGAAGGCCTTCATGTCGTGCATGCGGAAAAGACCGGCCAACTCGCGGACCTTCATCTCGTGGGGGGCGGCGGCCTGGAACGCGGCGAGTTTGGCGCGGTATTCGCGGGCGAGGGCGGTATATTCGGCCCACTCGCCGCGGTCGCGGCGGAAGTTGAAGGTCGTCTCGACGGCCCCGAGGAGCGCGTTGGTGTCGGCCTGGGAGACGGGTTTCTGCCCGAGCGCGAAGGCCTTCAGGCCCTCATACGCGGCGAGCATGCCGGGTTCGTTGAAGGTCTTCTTCCGGATGGCTAGCATGGCCTGCTCGCGGCGCAGGCGCAGCGGCGCCGAAAGCCGCTCCTGCGGCATGAGCTTGGTGAGGATCGCGACCGCCGTGGCGACGCGCGCCTGGTCCAGCGCCGGAAGGCCGTCAATGATCAGCGCGCCCGTGTTGAGGCCGAACGTCGAGGCCTCGGCGCGGAAGCCGGCGACGATCTCGGCCTGCGCGGCGGCATCGGCGGGCTTGACGGGCTTGGCGGCGCGCCGGGCGAGGGCGTCGTCCACGAAATTGTTGGCCACGCCGTTCCAGAGGTTGAAGACCTGGTCGGTGACATCGCGGTCCTTCGCGAGCGCGTCGAGCAGGCGCTTGACGGCCTGCGTGTCGCCCGCCGCGAGCGCAGTCTGCGCGGCGCGCGCGAAAGCGTTGCGCGTCGTCTGCGGACAGCGCGTGAAGTTCGTGCAGCCCGCGATCACGGGCTCCGCGAGCTTCAGGAGCGCGGCGCTCCTGGCCGCGCCGATTTCGGCGTGGGCGCGGGTCGTTAAGTCGAAGAGCTGGTCCTTCTCGCCCGCGGTGCCGGCCAGCGGCGCCGCTTCGCCGATCAGGCGCTCGGCCTCGTCGTGGCGCTTCTCGCGCAGCGCCTTGTCAATGGCGGCGCGCGCCTCGACGAAGTTCTGGAACGGCGCGGCCTCCGCCGCGGCCGCGAAAAGCATGGCCGCGGCGCATATGGTTGCGATGCTGCTCTTCATGGCTGGTCTCCCTTTCTGGCCAGGCGTTCCTGTAGATCCATGATCCGCCGGATGGTCTCCAGACGGAGATAGTTGAGCGAGGAGAGCTCGAAATCGACCTGCGAGATCCAGGTTGCCGCGGCCTTGGCGGCGTAGACCGTGTTGATGTCCTCCGAGGCCATCCCCTGCGCGCAGAGCTGCTTGAGCAGCGTGCCGTAGCAGATGTCGTCCACCGACTCGCGGTGGCCTTCCCAGGCGAGCGTGTCCACGATATCGCCGTCCTGCGTGTAGCAGATCATCAGGCCGCGCAGGAAGGCCTCCTGCCAGACCCAGAAGTCGGCCCAGTTGTCGCGGAAGAGGATGTACTGGCAGGTCATGTCGTAGTTGTTACGCCAGGTGCCCCAGCCGTAGATGCGGCGCGTGAAGTCGGGGTTCTCGGGGCCGCTGTGCGGATCGCCGTACCAGGCCACGAGCGCGTCGGGATTCGCGGCGTGGAGGGCGTCGGCGTTGATCTTCTTGCTTGGCCGGGGCTGGCGCGGGATGTTGGCGCAGTCAATGTTGAAGAGGAGGTACGGATGGAAGCCAGTGGTGACGAATATCCGCGCGCCCTTCTGCTGGAAGGCCTCCCATGTGGCGCGCTCGGCGCGCACGGTGTCGGGGCCGGCCTCGTCAATGGCGTACGAGAAGGCCTTGACGTCGGCGCCGAAGACCGCGCGCAGCGCCGCAAGGCTGTCGTCGAGCGCCTTCCGGGTGCCGAGATGCTGCTGGTAGTTGCGATCCGTTTCACGCACCGGATACGAGGTGGTGACCCCCGAGCCGGGCAGCACGCTGAAGAGGATGTTGGTGTTCATGCCGCTCGCGCAGAGCGCGTCGCGGAGCTCCTCGGCCTGCGCGGGCGTCTGCACGCCGCCGAGGAGCACGCTGCGCATGTTGTGGGCCACAAGGTTCCGGGCGAGCTTGGGGTTATTGACGGGAGACATATAGATGTAGGCGCAGCTTATGAAATCGCGGCCGAGGTCGCGGAAGACCGCCGGGCTCGGCAGCTCGAAGGGCAGCACGCGCAGCACGACCGGGATGTCCGCGACCTTCTTGCCGCCGACGGACGCCGCGATGGCGCCCTTGTAGACGCCGGCGGCGGCGCCCTGCGGCACGCGCATGGTGAAGATGATCTGCTTGAAGGCGTTCTTCTGCAGCGCGAAGGGGCGCAGCCGCTCGGCGTCGTGGATCCATTGGGGCCGCGGCTCGGCCCAGCCGCTGTGGTCCACGGCCGCCCCGACAACGCTGATGCAGCGGTATTCGGAGGCCGCCCCGTAGTCGCAGCGCAGATAGTTGTCCTTGGCAACGTGGTCCACGTCCACCAGTGTCTCGTCGTGCAGCATCAGCTCGGGCGTCGGCACCCTCCGCAGCACGTCGGAGAAGAAGCTGCCCCACGCGGTTCCCTGCTGGTACCATACCTTGACAATCTTGATGTCGACTTCGGCGGCCGGGATGCGCCCGCCCATGCCGGCGAGGTCGCCGCAGGACAGCATGACGTCCTTGAGGTCGTCGAAGCCGAACATCAGGAACGATCCGTTCTCGTATTCGCCCCTGGCGGCGATGACCTTCACAGCGTTCGTGAAGTCGCCGTCCACGGGAAAGAGATCCGGCGTGCGGCGGATGCCCGAGAGCGGATCCACGGCCGCCACGGCGAATGGCGCGGATCTCCAGTAGGCGTCCTTCCGGAACGCCTCGACCTGGCGCCGGTTGCCGTTCTGAACCGCCGTCTCGATGGGATAGTCGGTGTCGGCGACCGCGCACATTGCCGCGCAGACCAGCACCGCGCTGAGCCGTTTTGCTTTCATGGGATCCGTCCTTGCTGTGCCAAGTCACGCAGGATGCATGCCAAGCGTCTCCGGGCCAGGCCCCGTGGTGTTTTCCACCTACCGCAAGAGCAGCATCGTGGCGCCGGCGACGCGCTCGTGGCAGCCGATGTCGATGCGCCCGTTCGCGAGGCGCCGGTTGCCGTAGAGGTCGGTGGCGGATGTGTCGAGCGCCCAGG
>CAYPJN010000043.1:0-10196 GCA_964411055.1 uncultured Lentisphaerales bacterium
GCCTTCAAGAAGCAAATAATCATTTGGATCCAAAAACATATTATCCCCATCCGACACGCAAATATCATAGTCTGGCGCGAAACCAATCAAGTCTGCTTGTTCATAACCCGTCTCCGAGAAGGCATAAGGCCACATCGCCCATATTTCTTCGTGGTGGAATTCATGCGGTTCCTCCCCCTGCCAACTCGCCCAGTACCAATGCTCTGCGCTATCCGCTGGCGTGGCCCAGGCTTTCGTCATTCTAAGCGCTTTTACCGCGGCAACGACCTGCGTCTGAATCGAGCGATCGCATACCGCCCAACTGGCCAGGGAGCTTGATGACCAGTTTGTATAGCCACAGAAAGCGTGCAGCGTCTCAGGTGTCCAAAACGGAACGGTATTGGGATAATATGCGCTACTATTTGTCACGGGATGTTCAGCCAACCAACTATCGAATCGTCCGTTTGCGTTCGCCTTTGAATGGTCTACATAATCCCCGCAGACCGCGTCGATCGCCGCCGCCAGGTTGACATAATCCTGATAGGGATAGACCCACGAAAGCGGCGAGATCCCGTTGGTACTGACATTCGCCACCAAGTAGCGGTCTACGACTGCGCGATAGCACTGGTCCAGATGGTTCGTCAGGGATCGCCACTCCGGTTCATCGGGCCAGGAGGCGATGCCGTAGGGATCCTCCGCGGCCCGAATGTCGGCGGCCAGGGTGAGGACGGCCAGGAGACCAGCTATCAGCCGTATGGATCGAACGGTGTATCGGTTCGCTCGCATGACGGCTATCTCCGGCCCGGGAGGGTTACACGTAGACCCAGATTCTCCACGTCGACCATGGTGGTCAGCCGGTTGGGATCGAGGCCGCCATCGATTTCCTCTCCGTCGGTAAGACCGTCATTGTCGGTGTCGACCAGGTTGGGGTTTGTCCCGTAGCCGAAAACCTCAGAACGATCCGCAAGGCCGTCGCCGTCCGTGTCCCACAAGCCAGGATCCGTGCCCAGGCTCAGCGTTTCCAGCCCGTCGGGAATGCCGTCGCCGTCGGTGTCGACATCGGCCCGGGCGGCGTGCAAGAAAAGCGTCTCTCCGTAGCGAGGCAGCAGGACGGGGGTGAAGGGATGCGTGGTCCGGACCGTGCCGACATAGTCCCAGAGACCGCCACCGGCCAGCGTCTCGCGCCGGAACAGGTCTACAGGCAGGGTCTCGGGCACATACAGGTCGAGGTCGAAAAGCGTCGGATTGTGGCCGGCGACGCGGGCAAACGCCACGCGGTTGGTGTCGGCGGGTACAACGGGATCGGCGGAGGACAGCGACGTATTGGTGTAGGCCGCCGTCAAGGCCGCTTGGTATTCCGCGTAGCGGTCGGAGGGAATCAACGCGTATTGCGCGACAATCCGTTTTCGCTCGCGCTCCAGGTACCACAATTCAAGCGCCGCACCGGATAGCCAGGCGGGGTGGTCTCCGAACGCTTCCTCTACCCATTGCGTGGTATCGAACGAGGACGGCACGGCGTTCGTGTGCACGGCAAGATTCCCGGCGTAGGCGACCCAGGCACGGAAGGTCAGTTGCGTCTCGATCACGCGCAACCGCCAGGCCGGCACCCCTCCCGACACCAGGTAAGGACTGACGGCGTTGGTTAGCCCGTCAAATCCGTCCGGATCGAAGGGATGGGGAGCTTCGCACAACATGAAAGAAAGGCGGGCGGGGGGATACAGGGGCGTTTCGGTTCCCAGGGAACCGTACCGGGCCGCCACAATGGCGTCAAACGCGTCCCAGTCCTGCAAAACCGGCTCGGACGCGCACACTCGCGATGCACAAGCCGACAGGCAGAACACAGCCCTCGCCGAATAGCGAACGAGGGCAGCACAACACGAATGGCCTTTGTTCTTCATCATGAGGAAATGTTGGCCGGTTGCCCCTCCCGCTACAGGCGAACACCCGTCTCACCGGTGATCGGAGGAGATTGGAGCGCAGTATACGTCCGGTTAAGTGGCAACTCAACTCCATATTCCAATTCTTTCAGAATATCGCCTGAAGCCTGAAGGCGGCGCCGGCAGCCAATGGCTGGCGGCCTCCCGCACGGGTGTGCTACACTGGCGCCACACATGGAAGCTACGCCCTCCGCCCTGCCGGCCTTCCCCGAGACGGCCGACATCGAAACCTCGAACGACGACTACGCCACGCGCTTCAAGGGCGCCACGGGAGCCTGGATGCTCGCGGTACAGGCGCGGCTGACGCGCGCGCTCCTCAGGAACCAGCCGCGCGGCACCCTGCTCGACGTCGGCGGCGGCCATGGACAGCTTGCCTACCCGCTGGCCGGGGACGGCTGGAACGTGACCGTGCTCGGCAGCGCGCCGTCATGCCGCGCGCGCATCGCGGCCCTGGCCGACGTGCAACGCTGCACCTTCACCGTCGGCAACGTAATCGACCTCCCCTACCCCGACCGCCACTTCGATGCCGTGATCTGTTTCCGCCTGCTGACGCACTGCGAGCGCTGGCCGCAGCTCGTCCACGAGCTCTGCCGCGTCGCGCGCGGCCCCGTGATCGTCGACTATCCCACCAGCCAGAGCGTCAACGCCATCGCCCCGGCGCTCTTCGCCGCCAAGAAGAAGATCGAGCGCAACACGCGCACCTGGCGGCTCTTCCGGCACGCGGAGGTGACCGAGGCCTTCGCCGCGGCCGGCTTCCGCATCGTCGCGCGGCGCAAGCAGTTCGCCCTGCCGATGGTGCTCCACCGCGCCCTCCGCTGCGCGCCGCTCTCGGCCAGCCTCGAAGCCCTCTGCCGCGGCGCCGGCCTCACCGCCCTGGCCGGTTCCCCCGTTATCCTCCGCGCGGAACGCGAGGAAACCGGATGACACGTTCGCTGACGTTGCGCCTGCTCACCGAAGTCTCGCCCCGGCTGCTGACGCGGTTCGTCGTGGACGGCGCCGTCGGCAGCGTCAGAAGCATCGCTCGTTTCGAGCGGCGCCTCCGGCGCGGCGAGCCCTATTTTCCGGCCTTCGTCTTCATCAGCATCACCAACGCCTGCATGCTGCACTGCAAGGGCTGCTGGGTGACGCAGGAACCGGTCGTCCACATGACGCCCCACTGTTTCGAACAGATTATCCGCGATGCGCGGGCGCAAGGCTGCCGCCTCTTCGGCATCCTGGGCGGTGAGCCGCTCCTGCATCCGGAGTGGCAGGCGATGCTCGCGCGTTTCCCCGACTGCTACTTCCAGCTCTACACCAACGGGCTGCTTCTGGACGATGCCGTCGCCCGGCGTCTGGCCGCGCTGGGCAACGTGACAACGGTCATCAGTGTCGAGGGCGGGCCCGCGGCCGCCGCCGACCGGCGCGGCACGGACGAGGCGCAGCCCGCCGCCCTGCGCGCCGTGGACGCCTGCCGCCGCGCGCGGCTGGTCACCGGTGTGGCCACCAGCGTCTGCCGCTCGAGCTTCGCCGATGTTGTCTCGACGGATTTCATACGTTCAATGGCCGACCGCGGCGCCCACTATCTCTGGTACTACATCTACCGACCGGGCGGCGAGGAGCCCGCCCCCGGCGAGGCTCTCGATGCAGCGCAGATCCTCCGCCTGCGCGAGTTTCTCGTCGAGGAGCGCGGCCGCCATCCGGTCGTGCTTATCGACACCTACTGGGACGACCAGGGGCGCGCGCTGTGTCCGGCGGCCACGGGCATCAGTCTTCACATAAACCCGTCCGGCGACATCGAGCCGTGCCCGCCGGTGCAGTTCTCCGACTGTCGTGTGAAGCCGGAAACGCCGCTGGCGGAGGCGGTCGCCGCATCCCGTTTTCTCAAGACGTTCCGCCGGGAGGTCGCGGCCCGCACGCGCGGCTGTCTGCTGCTCGACCGGCCCGAACTGCTGGCGCCGATCGTGCATCAGGGCGGCGCGCGCGACACCAGCGGGCGATCCGGGAACCTGGCCGCCATTGCCGGTCGTGCGCCTTGCGCGGGACACGACCTGTCCGGGAACGAGATTCCCGAACGACGCTGGACCTACCGGCTGTCCAAGCGCAAATGGTTCTTCGGATTCGGCGCCTATGGCTGACCTGCACCATCCTGTGCATGAAACCCCGGCGGAGGCGGCGCTGCCGCTGCCGCCCGCCGATCCGGCGACCCTCGCCCAGTGGCGCTGCTGGGCCGCAGCGCATGTCGTCCGCGAGCGCCTTCTGCCGCCGCTCTCGCGCGACGAACTCGTCGCGCATGCCGACTGGCTCGTCCGGCAGCACGACCTGCCGCCGGAGCACAAAATCCTCGTCGCCCTGCTCGTCAGCAATGCCGTCTGGCATTCGGTGGTCGCCGCGGTGCCCTTCGACCGGCGCCTGCTGCTCCTGCCGCTCTGCCTGAGCAACCGCGCCATGTGCCGCGGCGAGCGCGACGAGGTCGGCCTGATATGCGCCCACTGCGGCGCCTGCGTCCTGGACCGCATCGTCCGCGAGGCCCACCGCCTAGGCATGGTCACGCTGATCGCCGAGGGCGCCACCGTCGTCCGCATGCTGCTGTCCGACGGCAAGATCGACGCGGTCATCGGCGTCGGTTGCCTCGACACGCTGACCCGCCTCTTCCCCGACCTGTCGCGCCACGCGATACCCGGCATTGGCATGCCGCTGCTTACCTCCGGCTGCCAGGACACAACGCTGGAGGTCGAGAGCCTGCTGGAATTGATGCGGGAGCAGGCCCCTCATTCGAGCGCCCGCCTGCCTGACCTCGACACGCTGGAACGCACGGTGCGCGCGTGGATAACGCCGGAAGCGCTGGATGGCGCCTTTGGAAAACCCGCGGCTACAGAGGTCGAGCGGCTGGCGCGGCGCTGGCTGGCCACCGGCGGCAAGCGCTGGCGTCCGTTGTTGACGGTCGCGGTACAGGCCGTCCTGCGCGGCGAGACGGAGATCGGCGAGGCGCGCCTGACCGCACTGGCGGTGGAGTGTCTGCACAAGGCCTCGCTGATCCACGACGACATCGAGGACGGCGACAGCGAGCGCTACGGCCAGCCCACGCTGCACACGGTCCACGGCATCCCGGTGGCGATCAACGTCGGCGACTTCCTGATCGGCGAGGGCTACCGTCTGCTGCTTGATCTGCCGCTCGATGCCGGCACAAAGGTGCGAATGCTCCAGACGGCCGCGGCGGGGCATCATGCGATGTGCCTGGGGCAAGGAGAGGAGCTGGCCTTCGCGGCGCCGCCCGCGCCTTTAAGCCTGGCGGCATTCATCAAGCTCTGCGAGCGCAAGACGGGAGCCGCCTTCGAGGTGGCCATCCTGCTCGGGGCGGTCCAGGGTGGGGCCGACGAGGAGACCTGCGGCCCGCTGCGCCGCTTCAGCCGCGCGCTCGGCGTGGCCTACCAGATCCGCGACGACCTGGCGGACGCCGCGCGGCCCGCGGGCGGCGATCTCGAAGCGAGCCGTCCATCGGTGCTGCTGGCCCTTGCCTGCGAGAGCGACGATCCCCGTGTGGCGACGGCGCTACAGGCCTTCTGGCGGCGCGCCCCCGATCCGATGGCCGCCGCCCGCGAACTGACCGGGGCGCTCCGCGCCGCCGGCCAGTTCGAACGGGCCGATCAACTGGCCGCGCACCATCTCCATACCGCCGAGCGCGCCCTGGGCGAACTGCACCATGTAGGCCTCAAGCGTCTGCTGCGCCGCATCGCCACACGGCTGCTCGAACCGGCGGGCTAGGGTGGGGCCGGACGTCCCGGACGGCCAGCACTGACCAGCATATCGCTGTCCGGGACGTCCCGCGCCACAGTCCCCTCGCCCACCGTATTCGTCACCGCTTTGTTCTGGCATGCCCGCCGGCAATTGCACTGCATTTGGAAGAGTGTTATGCTGCCTCACATTGTCATGCGCCAGGGATTGATTTTCAATGATGCTCTTTGCGCTGCCGGCATGGTCGCTGCATTGCCGCTGCTGGCTCCCCGCCCTGCCGCCAGGGCGCGGCAGCGCTGCGTCACGGTGCTGTTGGCCGCCGCGATGGCAGCCGCCGTGCCTCCGCTGCGCGGCGCCCCGTCCGCGGCCTTCAGGCGCACTATCGAGCGCGTGACCTCCCTCGATCCAGCCGAGGCGGTCTCGGTCTACGGCGCCCGCTGCGTGGCGCTGATCCACGAGACGCTGCTCGAATACGACTACCAGGCGCGGCCCTACCGGCTGATTCCCGGCCTGGCCACGGATCTGCCGCAGGTCAGTGCCGACGGGCTTGAATACACCTTCCGCATCGCCGCCGGCGCCCGCTTCCACCCCGACCCCTGCTTTGGCCGCGGGCCCGGCGGCGCGCAGCGCGGACGCGAGGTCACCGCGGACGACGTGGTCTTCTCGCTAAAGCGCCTCGCCGACGCCAAGCTCGCCTCGCCTGGATTCTGGATCCTCGACGACCGCGTAGCGGGGCTCGACCGCTTCCACGAGGCGTCGCGCGCGGCCGCCCAGACCGACTACTCCATGGAGGTCACGGGACTCGCCGCGCCCGACCCCCGTACGCTGCGCATCCGTCTCACGCGCCCCTGCCCTCACTTCGTCTGGATGCTGGCGATGCCCTACACCGCCGTTGTCGCGCCCGAGGCGGTCGCGGCCTACGGCCGCGGGCTTGGTGATCACCCCGTGGGCTCCGGCCCCTACCGCTTGGGCGAATGGCGGCGCAACTACCGCATGGTCTTCGAGCGGGCGCCCGGCTGGCGCGGCTGGCGCGAGGGGCCGGCCTCCGCGCGTCCGGAAGATCCGCTGCAGCCTTTTGACCGCCTGCTCTTCCCGGTCATGGACGATCCCTCTACCCAATGGCTCGCCTTCCTTTCCGGCGAGCTCGACCTACAGGGCGAGATCGCCCGCGACAGTTGGGAACTGGTCGTCGATCCGCGGGGCGAGCTGCGCCCCGGAATTGCGTCGCGGGGCATAACCCTGAGCTCGATGCCGACCCTCGAAGTCGCCTACATCGGCCTCAACATGGATGATCCGCTGCTCGGCACCAACCGCCTGCTCCGCCAGGCGCTGAACTGCGCCTTCGATTCAGCGCGCTGGGTGCAGTACTACCAGGGGCGCGCCATCGCCGCCAACGGCGCCGTTCCGCCCGGCGTCGCGGGACGCATCGAGGATCCCGCACCATATGTTTTCGACCTTGACCGCGCGCGGGAGCTGATGGCGCGGGCGGGCTATCCGGAAGGACGCGATCCCGCCACTGGAAGGCGCCTGCGGCTCGTCCTGGACCTGGGCCGCACCAGCCAGGATGTGCGCGAGTCGACGGAGCTGATCGTCGCCTTCATGTCGCGCATCGGCGTGGATCTCGTCGCCGACTACCACAACTGGCCCGCCTTTCTGGCGAAGGTCGCGCAGGGCCGTTCGCAGCTCTTCCGCATCGGATGGGTCGGCGACTATCCGGACGCCGAAAACTTCCTGCAGCTCTTCTACGGGCCGAACCGATCCCCGGGGCCCAACCGCTGCAACTACCGCAACGCGGCCTACGACGCCCTCTACCTCAGGGCGCTCGCCGCCGCCGACACCGAGGAGAGGATGCGTCTCTACGGGGAAATGCAAGCCATCATCCGCGAGGAGTGCCCCTGGATCTTCATGAGCTTCGCGCGGGCCTACAGCCTCAGTCACAGCCACGTCGCCGGCTACCGCCCGCACGACTTCCCCTACGGCATGGAGAAGTACCTGCGGCACCGAATTGCACCGCGTGGCGCTTTTCATTAAAATGTCTATTTTCGCACTAGCCCCAGGCGAACCAAAATGGCAGGAATTTTCAAAGCATACGACATCCGCGGCATCTACGGACGCGACCTGACCGACGCGGTGGCCGAGCGCATCGGACGCGCCTACGCCACCTTCACCGGCGCCCGCCGGGTCGTCGTGGGACGCGACTGCCGGCCCCATTCCCGCCCGCTCTTCGCGGCGCTGGTGCGCGGCCTCAACCGCCAGGGCGCCGACGTGATCGACATCGGCGAGTGCTCGACGCCGATGTCCTACTTCGCCAACGGCAGCCTGAAGGCCGATGGCAGCATCATCATAACCGCCTCGCACAATCCCGCCGAGTGGAACGGTTTCAAGCTCTGCCGTGCCGCGGCCGTGCCGATCAGCGGCGCCACCGGCATCGCGGATATCGAGCGCCTCGTGGCGGAGGAACGCTTCGCGCCCGCGCCGGCACGACCCGGCACCGTCGCCACGCACGACATCCTGCCCGAATACATCCGCCACGTGGCCCGCTTCAAACGCACCGCGCGCCGGCTCCGCGTGGCCGCCGACATGGCCAACGGCATGGGCATCTGGGAGGCCAAAACACTCGCCGGGCTGCTCGACCTCGATCCGCTCTTCGACACCCCCGACGGCTCCTTCCCCAACCACGAGGCCAACCCGCTCAAGGTCGAGACGCTCGCGGCGCTGCAGGCCAAGGTGCGCGCCGGCGGCCATGCCTTCGGCGTCTGCTTCGACGGCGATGCCGACCGCGCGGGATTTGTCGACGAGCGCGGCGAGATCGTGCCGATGGACTTCATCACCGCGCTGATCGCGCAGGACATCCTGGCCACCCGCAAGGGCGTGGTCTTCTACGACCTGCGCAGCAGCCGCGTCGTCGAGGAGGTGATCCGCGCCGCCGGCGGCGTGCCGATGATGAGCCGCGTGGGGCACGCCTTCATCAAGCAGCAGATGCGCGAGCACGACGCCATCTTCGCCGGCGAGCTCAGCGGCCACTACTACTTCCGCGACAACTACACCGCCGAAAGCTCCGCCCTGGCCGTCCTCTCGGTCGCCAACATCCTCGGCGCCTCGGACCGCCCGCTCTCGGAAATGATCGCCCCGCTGCGCAAGTACTCCCAGAGCGGCGAGATCAACTCCAAGGTCTCCCGCAACCCCGCGACCATCCTCGACGAGATCAGGGCCGCCTACGCCGATGGCGCCCTGACGGAGCTCGACGGGGTCAGCATCGCTTACGACGACTGGTGGTTCAACGTGCGCTGCTCGAACACGGAACCGCTTGTGCGTCTCAACCTCGAGGCGCGGACGCCCGCGTTGATGGCGGCCCGCCGCGACGAGCTGCTGGCGCGCATCCGCGCCTGAACCTTCCTGTTCGATAGTCGGCCGGACAACCCATGCACAAACCGAAGACACTCGAAACCGCCCTCGCGAAGTTCAGACACTGCTACGGAAGCGATCCCGCCGTCGTTGCCTACGCGCCCGGGCGCGTCGAGGTGCTCGGCAACCATACCGACTACAACGAGGGACTGGTCCTCTCGGCGGCCATCGACTACGGCACCTGCTTCGCCGTCGCGCCGTCCACCGGCTCCGCTTGCCGCCTGACGGCCGGCGATCTGATGCGCGAGGTGCGCTTCGATGTACGTCATCCCGAGCCGGCCCGGACCGACACCTGGGCCAACTACTGCAAGGGCGTCCTGGCCGGGCTGCTGCCGCGCGGCACATTCACGCACGGGTTCGACGCGCTATTCTTCGGCGACATTCCCCTCGGCAGCGGTCTCTCCAGTTCGGCGGCGCTCGAGATCGCCACGGCCCTGGCCCTCGCCAAGCTATATGGCATCGAGGCCGACCCGGTCAGCCTCGCGCGCATCGCCCAGCGGGCGGAGCACGAGTTCGCCGGCGTCAAGTGCGGCCTGCTCGACCAGATATCCTCGCTCTTCGGCCGCGACGGCATGCTCGTGCAGACGGACTTCCGCTCGCTGGAGGTTCGCCATGCCCCGATCGGCGCCGGGGCCGTGCTGCTGATCTGCAACACCCATGCCAAGCACGCCCTTGTGGACGGCGAGTACAACCAGCGGCGCGCCGACTGCGAAGCGGCGGCGGCCTTCTTCAGGACGCGGCTGCCGCACCCGGTCGCCGCCTTACGGGATGTCTCCTGGGCCGAGTGGGAGGCCCACCGCGGCGGGCTCGATGAGCGGATCGCCCGCCGGGCCGCCCACCCCATCGGCGAGAACGAACGCGTCGTCCAGGGCGCGGAGCAGCTCGCGCAGGGCGACCTGGAGGGTTTCGGACGCCTGATGTTCGCCTCACACGAGAGCTCACAACGCTATTTCGAAAACTCCTGCGCGGAGCTGGATCACCTCGTCGACACCGCGCGCAACGTGCCGGGGGTCCTGGGCGCGCGCCTCTCGGGCGGCGGCTTCGGCGGCAGCGTGGCGGTTCTCGTGCGGACGCGCGACGCGGCGGCCGCCTCGGCGGCGCTCGCGGCGGCCTACGCCGCGCGCTACGGCCGGCCGTGCGACATCCGGGTGATCCACCCCGCCG
>CAYPJN010000043.1:10206-11363 GCA_964411055.1 uncultured Lentisphaerales bacterium
TCGTGGAGGGCAGTTAGCAGGGCGCCATGCAGCACTTCCGGATTCGCGGCATTTGGATAGGGCTGAACGCCGGTCTGCTCGCGCTCATTGCGCCCAGCCTGCTGGCCGCCGATTCTGCGAGCCTTTCCGTCCACGCCGGCCGCTCGCGGATATACCTCGGCGAGTCCGTACAATTGCAGGTTGCGATCGAGGGTTCCAACGACAGCAGCCTGCGCCCCGCCTTTACGGCACTCAAGAATGCCGACCTCGAACTGCTCGGCTCGCAGGACAACAGCCGCCACAGCATCGCAATCGTCAACGGACGGATGACACGGCAGAGCTTCCTCGGCCGCGTCTTCGTCTACCAGCTCACGCCGAAACAGGCGGGACGCCTTGATGTCGGCACAGTCACTGTTACGGTTGACAGTCGCACGCTGGCCGCGCGTGGCCCCGCCATCGAGGTGACGGGTGTGGAGTCGCGCAAGGATCTGGTCGTTACCATCGAGGCCAGCCGCACGACGGCGCTCGTGGACGAGCCCTTCACCATCGCCCTGCGCATCCGCATCGCGCCCCTGCCCGCTCCCAACGAGTCGGTCGAGCCCCTGCTGCCACAGCGCCTACCGCTTATGCAGGCTGACTTTCTCGAGTTGCGGGAGGTTCGCGGCCTTCAGCAGCCGGATATCAAGGCTCTGCTCGAAGGCATGGTTGACCAGTCGGGCCGCGCCCCCGCGTTTGCGATCAACAATTACCAGTCGCAAGGTCTCGGCGGCCTGATGGGGTTCGGCTTCGCTAATCCATTCGAGCCGCGCCCGATCCCCTTCCGACTCCCCGTCAAGCGTGTGACGTATAATGGAAAGCCTTTCTGGGAATATGGATTCACCCTCGACTACACGGCCCGCGCCGAAGGCGACTACACCTTCGGTCCCGTGACCCTCAAGGGCGCGATCATCAAGGATGGCGACGCCCGCGGACAGGCGGTCATGGACGAGGTCTTCACGGTCGGCCCCGCCGTCACGGTGCGGGTGGTGCCGCCTCCCGAGACTGGACGCCCCGACTGGTTCGTCGGCTCCGTCGGACGCGGGCTGCGCGCGGTGGCCAGCCTCGATACCGCCGTCTGCAAGGTGGGCGACCCACTCACGCTGACGCTCGAGATCACCGGCCAGATCAGCGTCGCCAAC
>CAYPJN010000044.1:0-11267 GCA_964411055.1 uncultured Lentisphaerales bacterium
CCGCTCTTGCGGGTGCCGTTGGGGAGGACATAGATCGTGTCGGCGCTGTTGTAGGCGTCGCGCGCGACATCCCAGGCCGAGCGTCCCGGGCCGATGACGTTGCTCTCGGCGGCGACGTAGCGGTCGATGGCCCGGGTGCCGTTGCGGCTGTAGAGCAGGCGGTGCAGTTCGGGGTCCGCCACGACCAGACGCCGGGCGTCGACGTCGGGATCGTGCGTGGGCTTGGCCCCGACGCCGAACCGGGCGCGGACGGAATCGAGCGCCATGCGCATGCCGCAGCGCTTGCGGCCGCGGTGGCTGCGCGGCTGCCACTGGTTGGGGGCCCCGTAGGCCACCATCGAGTGCGTGAGGATGCGGGTGTCGGGCACCCTGTAGATCTGCTTCAGCTCGGCCAGCAGTTCGCGCAGCGCCTTGTACTGCGCCGCCGTGAGGTCGCGGTTGTGGCGTCCGACCATCTCTATGCCGAGCGAGCAGGCATCGAGCGCGGTGCGTCCGTCCCACATCGAGCGTCCGCAGTGGTAGGCCACGCGCTTGCGGTCGATGATGCGGTAGATGCGCCCGGGCTCGTCGATCATGTAGTGCGCCTCGCCGTAGCGCGCCAGCTTCTCGCCGGCGCCCTTGGCGCCGCCCTCGGTCGTGTGCAGGATGATGAAGCGCGTCGATTGGCGCACCGGCCGCTCGCGGTTCTTGGGGCTGTAATAGGTGTCCAGCAGGGAGACGGCCGCCGCCGCCGGCATCGCCAGCAGCAGCAGGGCGGCGCCTGCCATGCGGCGCAGACATTGCGCGGCGGCGCGCCTCCGGAGACCTTGCCGGCCTCCACCGGTCACCGTAGGACGGGTGTGGTGGTCGAACATCACGCTACCGCTGTTCCCACGGCGGACGGCCGGTGATCAGGTTCTCGGCGGTCATCGCGGCCGGCTGCGGAAGCTGCATCAGCGCCAGCACCGTGGGCGCGATGTCCGAAAGCTTGCCCGCCGGACGCATCCGCGCGCCGGGGCTGTCGCGCGCCACGTAGATGCACTCCACGTCGTTGAGCGTGTGGCTGGTCTTGACGTTGCCCGTCTGGTAGTCGACCATCTGCTCCGAGTTGCCGTGGTCGGCCGTGATCAGGATGTGGGCGTCGAGTTCGAGCAGGCGCTCGACGACGCGTCCTACGCAGCGGTCGACGACCTCGACGGCCTGGCGCGCGGCATCGAGGATGCCGGTGTGGCCCACCATGTCGCCATTGGCGAAGTTGACCGCGATGAAGGCGTAGGGATTGGCCTCCAGCCGTTTGAGCAGGGCCTCGGTAACGGTCTCGGCGTCCATCTCGGGATGGCTGCCGAAAGTCGCGGGGTCGAAGCGGCTCGGGATGTCCACCTGATCCTCGCCGGGGAAGGGGACGGTCGACTTGCCGTTGAAGAAGCTCGTCACATGACGGAACTTCTGGGTCTCGGCGATGCGCAACTGGCGCAGGCCCGCATCGGCGATGACCTCGCCGAGCAGGTGGTCCATGCCGCCGCCGGCATCCATGGCCCCGAGCAGGTAGTCCTGGAACTCGTCCCAGTAGCGGGTAAAGCCGAGGTAGGTGATCCGCGGACGGCGCGCGCGCTGTCCGGGGTAGTCGTCGCAGACGAAGGCCTGGGTGAGTTGGATGGCGCGGTCCTGGCGGTAGTTGGTGTGCATGACGCAATCGCCGTCGCGGATGCCGTCGTAGCCGCCGATCACGTGGCAGGGGATGTACTCGTCGGCCATCTCGGCGCCGTCCGGCGTGCGGTCGGCCGCGTAGGAGGCTTTGACGGCGCCCGCGGCGTCGTCGGCGGGCCGGCCCCGGGCCTCGACGAGGCAGGCGTAGGCGGCGTCGGTCAGGGTATACTGGCGCGAGCGGTCCATGGCGTAGTAGCGGCCCATAACGGTGCCGATGCGGCAGCCGCCGACCTCGCGCATCTCGATTTCAAGGCGTCCCAGGTACTCGAGCGTGCTGCGAGGCGGGGTGTCGCGGCCGTCGAGGAACGGGTGTATGACGATCTCGCCCGCCGGGTGTTCGCTCCGGGCGCGGCGCATGATCTTGAAGAGGTGCTCCTGGTGGGCGTGAACACCCTCGTCCTGCAGCAAGCCGAGAAGGTGGAGGCGTCCTCCCGCGTGCTTCCAGTTTTCCACCAACGCCCGCCACCGGGGGGCCTGGAACAACTCGCCGCTGCTGAGGCCGTCGTCGATGCGCTTGAGCTCCTGGATGACCACGCGGCCGGCACCCATGTTCAGGTGGCCGACTTCGCTCGATCCCTGGTAGCCTTCCGGCAGGCCGACGGCTTCGCCGCTGCAGGCGAGGCGCGACCATGGGTAGCGGGCCAGGAAACGGTCGATGTTGGGAGTCAGGGCCTGGAAAACGGCATTGCCTTCCGCGCGCGGGTTGATGCCCCAACCGTCGCGGATGATCAGGGCCACGGGTCTTCGCTTCTTCGTCATGCGTGCTTTCCCTCTGGACGGCCGCGGGCCGTACGCGTTAAAGTAACATCTTAACATACCGGATTTCAACCGGCATGTTGAGCAAAAAGGTGGCGGGATGAATCTTTCGGGACAGCGGCTCGACTGGGACGCAATGCGCGACGAGCGCGCGCGTATGCGCACGGCGGGGCGACGGGTGGTCTTCACCAACGGCTGCTTCGACATCCTGCACCTAGGCCACGTGCAGTACCTGGCGTTCGCGCGCAGCCAGGGCGACGCGCTGGTGGTCGGCGTCAACAGCGACGCCTCTGTTCGACGCAACAAGGGACCGCGCCGGCCGATCGTGCCGGAGGACGAGCGCGCGGCGCTGCTGCTGGCTCTGCGCTGCGTGGATTACGTCGTGCTCTTCGACGAGGATACGCCGCAACGGCTCGTCGAGCATCTGGTGCCCGATGTGCTCGTAAAGGGGCGCGACTGGGCGCACTACGTCGCCGGGCGCGAGGTCGTCGAGGCCGCGGGCGGACGCGTGGTGCTGGCGGATCTGGTGCCCGGCCGCTCGACCACCGGACTGGTCGAGCGTATTCTGGCGCTGCATGGCGAGGCGTGAGGCGTGAGGCGTGATGCGTGAGGCGTGATGCGTGAGGCGTGAAGCGTGATGGCTGTCCCGTGGCTTCAGACCGGTATACGGCGAAAGCCGCCGGTTGAATTCCGCCGGAAAACGTGTAAACTGTTGACATGAGAACAGATTGTCTGCGTATGCGGGACACGGCTCGCGGGGCGCGGCGGCGGAGCACCTGGGCAGCGTGCGTGTTCCTCCTATGTGTGCTGTGCGCCGCTTCGAGGGCCGGCTCGTTCGTGCTGATCGACGAAACCGGGCTGGGTCATGGTCCCTATGCCCTGGCGCGGGGCGGTATCGTCCTCGGCGGCGCCTTCACGGTTGAGACCCGCGGGGCTTCGGCGACGTTCCGCGCCACGGCGGGCGGTCGCAACTGGGGCCCATTCTTCCTCACCAACCAGGCCGCGCTCACCCTCGGCGGGCAGTCCTACGAGGTTCTGTTGACCACGCCGGACTTCCATGACGCACAGGCGGCGGGCGCCGACACGCGCCACATGGAGCAGGTTCTGGCGGAGGTCGTTACAAACGACGAGGCCCGTGCCGGTATCGAGATCATCGCAGCCGCCAAGGCCGCACATGCGCGCTTCCGCAACACGCGCGCGGTGGAGGCGGCGCTCGGCAGCCTCGGGCGGCGGGCCGCCGAAGAGGAATCCATGAAGGCCGCCGGCAAGGTCAAGGTCGAGGGGCGGTGGATGGATGCCGGGGCGGCGGATAAGCGGCTCAAGGAACTGGAGGCCGCGCGCATGCAGGCCCAGGGATTCGTCATGGAGGATGGCGCGTGGATGTCGCCCGAGGCGGCCCGCGAGCATCGCCTGGAGAAGGCCAGGGAGGCGGCCCGCATAGCGGCCGAGGAGCGGCGCCAGTTCGAGCAGAACAAGTGCCGCCGCTGCAACGGCACCGGCTGTATCTACTTCGAGATCCGTCCCTCCCAGGCCGCTGCCGGCGCGCGGGGCGGCACCCGGCCGCCAGACTTGCGGATCGAGAAGCCGGGGCTGCCGCCCAAGGATTCGAAGTACGCAATCGAGCGCGATGCATGTCCCGCCTGCGATGGCACCGGCCGGCGCAAGTAGCGAGGAGCACATCCATGGCTGAAGTCACCTATGCCTGCACGGCCTGCAGGAAGACGCTCACGGTCGACGACGGCCTGGTCGGCCAGGACGTCGCCTGCCCCGCCTGCGCGCATGTCATGACCGTTCCCCGCGTGCGCGCCCCGCTGGCCGTCAAGGGGCGCACCGCGGCCACACGGCGCGAGGAGGGGCACGCCGCCGCAAGCACAGGCGGCGAACGAGAACCTCTCGGGCCTTTCCGAGGTCGATGCCTTTGGCGGCGAGCGCGAGCAACTTGTAGTCCGCCGCCGCCGCTGGCAACTGGCATGGCAGATACTGGCCGCTGTCGGCATGCTGGCGACCATAGTGGTGGTCGTCTACGCCGGCTACCGCTTCTTCGATGCCCGCGAGTCGCGCAAACGCCAGGCGGCCGAGGCTTTCCTGCGCCAGGAACAGAGACAGGAACTGCGGCGGCGGCAGCGGATCGAAGCCCGGCAGTTAAACGCCGCCGCCCGTCAGCAGCATGCGGGCTGGAGCCTTTCGGACGATGCGTGCTACCGTCTCTGGCGCGCGCTTAACACACGCTGTTCCGTCCGCCAGGATGCGCAGGCGCGGTTCGACTTCTGGGTGTCCTGCGACGCCGGGACGCACGGACTCTTCTCGGAGGTCTTCGGCGGGCTCAAGTCGCCCGCCGACATCGAGGCGGCCTGCCAGCGCCTGGCGGGCTTCTCCCTGGGACTGCAGGGCGATCCGGCCAGACTGCCGCCGCTGGCGGAGTTCCGCGCGCTCGCGCGGCTCTCGCTGGATGCGGCGGAGTGATCAGGAAACCTCAGGCGCAAAAGCCCGCCGTCGCCTGCTGGGCCAGCGCCACATCGGCCAGCACCAGGGCCGCCATGGCTTCGACGACGGGCACCGCCCGCGGCACGACGCAGGGATCGTGGCGCCCCCTGGTCTGCAGCCGGATCGTCTGGCCGTCGTAGCCCGCCGTCTCCTGCGGCCTGCCGATCGACGGCGTCGGCTTGAAGGCCACGCGGAAGAGGATCGGCGCGCCGTTCGAGACGCCCCCCTGGATGCCGCCGCTGCGGTTGGTCACGGTGCCCAGCCGCCCGTCGGGCAGCCGGCAAAAGGCGTCGTTGTGCGCCGAGCCGCGCATCCGGGCGCCGGCGAACCCCGAGCCGACCTCGAAGCCCTTGGCGGCGGGAATCGAGAGCATGGCATGCGCCAGCAGAGCGTGCAGCTTGTCGAAGACCGGCTCGCCCCAGCCGGCCGGCACGCCGCGGCAGACGCAGGCCACGACGCCACCCACCGAATCGTCCGCCGCCTTGGCCGCCAGCACCTCCGCCTCCATCCGCGCCGCGGCCTCCGCGTCCGGACAGCGGACCGCGGCGCGGTCGACCTCCGCGCGCGTCAGCTTCAGCGGATCGGTCTCCGGCGCCTCGACCGTGCCGACGGCCTGCACATAGGCGACGATCTCTACGCCGCACCGGGCGAGCAGCTTCTCGGCGATGGCGCCGGCCGCCACGCGGCCGACCGTCTCGCGGGCGCTCGCCCGTCCGCCGCCGCTGGCGGCCTGCAGGCCGTACTTCATCCGCAGCGCGTAGTCGGCGTGCGACGGGCGCGGCGCGGCGGCCAGCGCCGCGTAGTCGCCCGGCCGGGTGTCGGCGTTGGCGACCGACAGCGCGATCGGCGAGCCGAGCGTCAGGCCGCCCTCCACGCCCGCGAGCAGGGTGACGCGGTCGGCCTCCTGGCGCGGCGTCGTCAGGCGGCTCTGCCCGGGGCGGCGCCGGTCGAGCTGGCGCTGGATGTCGGCCGCCTCCAGCGGCAGACCCGCCGGGCAACCGTCGACGACCGCCCCGACCGCGGCGCCGTGCGATTCGCCGAAGGTCGTGACCCGGAAGAGATGGCCGAACGTGTTGGACATGGCCACATTGTCGCTGTTTTCCAGGTGGTTGGCAAGGTGGTATACATGCTAGACTCTGGCCATGTCCACCACTCAGACGATTCGTTTTCAGAAGCTACATCCGCAGGCCAGCGTACCCGTGCAGGCGCATCCCGGCGACGCCGGCATGGATCTGCACTCCTGCGAAAGCGTCGTCCTGTCGCCCGGCGCGCGCTGTCTGGTGCGCACAGGACTGGCGGTCGAGATTCCCGCGGGACTCGAAGGGCAGGTGCGCCCGCGCAGCGGACTGGCGCTGCGGCACGGGGTCACGGTGCTCAATACGCCGGGCACGATCGACGCCGGCTACCGCGGCGAGGTCGGAGTGATCCTGGTGAATCTCGGCGAGGCGCCGTTCGTCGTCGAGCCGGGCATGCGCATCGCGCAAATGGTCTTTGCGGCGGTGGCGCACGTCGCGGTCACGGTCACGGAGTCGCTGACGGCGTCCGAGCGCGGCGCCGGCGGTTTCGGTTCGACGGGACTGTAAACGGATCGGGCGGCCTCGTCGCCGCCGGTTCAGCCGGCGAGTTCCCGCAGCACGCGGATGTCGCGCAGGTACTTGACTTCCAGCTCTTGGAGCAGCGACTGCGGCGTGAGGCTCTCGCCCCACAGCGCGGCGAACGAGGCCATCTGCCTGCGGTTCTCCTCGGCGAGCGGGCCGAGGGCGCGGACGGCCTCGCCGCCATGCAGGGCGAGGCACTGACGCGCGCGCAGCGCGGACAGATACAGGCCGCAGATCCAGTGGCGCAACTCGTCGCGCACGCCCTCGCCGCGCGCCAGCCGCGTCTCGAACACGGCGGCCAGACGTTCCGCCGCCGCCGCGCGCCGCCCGATCATCTCGATCCGCTGATCCGCGTCGGGCGCCGCGAAGAGCCTGTCGAGGTGCCCGAGCCAGTCGCCGTAGAAGGGCCGCTGGAAGCGCATCTGCTGCTCGTTGACGACATCGATACCGCCGATGGCCTGCTGGATGAGGTCGAGATCCTCGAGTATCGCCGGATCGAGTCCGCCGAGCCCCGCCCCCGTCTCGGTCAGCGCCGCCGCGCCGGTTTCGGAGCGCCGTGAGCGCAGGGCGGGCCAGGTGGTCTCGGGGTGGCTCAGACGCACGGCCCAACTCGTCACAAGGTGGTCGACCTCCAACTCGCCGGCGACCTCCTCCGTCGCGCCCACGTTGAGCACGCTCTGCCGTGTCCGCGGCAGGGAGTAGCTGTCTCCGCCCGAACGCACGCCGCTGGCGACGACGACCGGATAGCCCCTGTGTTTGAGGAATTGCGCGCCGTAGAAGGCGTTGGCGCGTCCCTGTGCGTCAGTCAGGAAGGGACGCAGGGGCGCCAGCTTCTCCGGCAGCGCCGCGAGCTGCTGCTCCAGTGTCTGATCCGCCTCCAGGCGGCAGCCCCAGACGTGATGCAGTTGCGCGCCGCGCACGGCGGTGCGGTTGTAGAGCCAGTCGACGAAGCGGATGTCCGTCGGCAGACCTTCGAGGGTCGCGGGGTGTGCGAGTACCATGTCGGCCCAGAACTCGGACTGCATGCCCAGCCGGGCGGCCGTCTTGTGCATGTCGAGCATGAAGCCGGACAGCAGCCCGGTCAGCGGGCGCCCGCGGCAGTGCGGGCAGATTCCGACATGCGGGCATTCGTCGCCTCCCAGGTGGATGCGGGGCGGATGGTCGAAGACCTCGTATGCGTCGCGGACGAGGTCGGTGATGAAGGCGCGCGCCGCGGGTCTGGTGGGGCAGAGCGTGTAGTTGTTGCCGGGCGACTCCGCGAGACGTCGCAGCGGGGTGTCGGGCACGAGCACGTGCTCCATGTGGCCCAGCGTCTGGATGAGCGGATAGACGAGCAGGCCGAGCGCGCGCCCGTGGCGCACCAGGTCGCGCCACTGGTCGGCGGAAAGCGCGTCCGGCGCGGCGAACTCGGGATGCGACGGGAAGATCAGCTTGTTGTCGATCTCGACGCAGACTCCGCCGTAGCCCGCTTCGCGGAGCCGCTCGAACCAGCTTTTCAGCCAGGAGATTTGGAACATGGCGACCTTCAGGTCGAGATGGTAGATGCGCAGGGTGTTCTTCATGGCGGCAGAGCGGTCTCCGTTGTGCGTTCGTGGGCAGTTGGGCGTCGTTGACAGGGACGAGATCACAGGGCTCGCGGCTGCTCGTCCACCTTCCAGGGAAGGAAGCAGATCTTGATCGCCTGCTGTTTTTCGAGCAGCGCGACGCCGTCCGCATATCGTTCGAGGGGCAGGCAGTGGGTGGTCAGCGGAGCGAGGTCGAGCCGGCCGTTGCGGATGAGATCCACGGCATATTCGGCGGATTCACGGCAATGCCCCTTGTATCCGCACAGGCGCAGATGGTTGTGGCACGGCCGGTACACATAATCCTCGCGCTGAACACCGAACAGGGCGACGACGTCATCCGTCCGGTCCATCAGGAACTCTACGCTGGCCTTGGCCCCCACGCAGTCAACGGACGATTCTATCCGAAGCCCGTCTGGCAGGCTTGAACCGTCACGCGGATCATGGCACGCTTTCGCGCCTAGGCGGCATGCGAGCGAGCGCCGGCCGGGGTTCGGATCGAAACCGATGACCTCGCGGGCGCCTTCGGCCTTAGCCATCTGAACGGCTACCAATCCCGCCGGGCCGAGACCGGTGACGCCGAAACAGCGCCCGCGCACCGCGTCCATCGCCTTCAGCATCCGAAACACAGTGCCCACGCACATCGCCAGTTCGACCGGCGCCAGCGCCGCATCGGACGGACCTGCCGGAACCCGGATGAGATTTTCCGCGCGGTGCACCACGTACTGCGCATAGCACCCCGGAACCTGATGCCCCGCATCGCGCCAGGCGCTCACGCGATCGCCGGGCGAGAGGTTCGCGACTTCCGGCCCAACCGCTTCGACCACCCCGGTGGCCTCATGCCCCGGCTGGCCGGGTGTATAGGGAAAACTCAGGCGCTGGCCCACGAACATCGGTTCATTGCGCCAGAGATGCAGATCCCATTGGGGACATGTGGTGACGGCGTTCACGCGCATGAGCACTTCGCCGGCGCCGGGCCGGGGCGTCGGCACGTCGCGAATCACGATTTCCTTCGGCGCCATTATCTGAAGAATCTTCATCGGCTCGTGTCTCCTGCCCAACGCGTCAGCGCATCTGCATCCTGATGCGCCCGAACAGATCCCGCACCCGCCCCATCCGGGCGGCGTCCAAGTAGGGCGGCTCCACCGCCTGCAGATTCTCCCGTACCCGTTCCGGGGATCGCGCCCCGACACAGCACGTGCCGATGTCTTGCGCCAGGACATACCGCAGGGCCGCCTCCGGGATGCTGTACGGCTGCAGAAAATCGAAGAGGCGGGAGTCCGTGTACGGGAACTCCGCGGGTAGGTTGCCCGCCGCGATGTGGCGCCGCACACACTCCAACGCGGCCGGCACGGAGACCAGGCCCGACTGCTTCGACGCCTGGTTCAGCGGCATCATCACGACGGTTCCCACATCGTGTTTCCGGCAGAGCGGCAGCAAGGCTTCCGTGGCCGTCTGGAGCAGCATGTTGATCGTGAGCATGACGATGTCGAATACCCCGGTGGGCACGGCGCGCCGCAGAATCTCGTGCGTGCCGTCGCCTTCGGACAGCTCGCTGATGCCGAGGAACCGCACCTTGCCCTGGTCGCGAAGGCGCAGCATGGCGTCCCAGCAGCCGTCGTTCATGAATCGGTCGAACGATGACAGCGTCCGGATGCCGTGTCCCAGCAGGATATCCACATGCCCGCGCCGCAGGCGCCGGAGGCTGCCCTCAACGGAGGCCACCAGTGCGTCGGGTGCCCCGTTATATGCCGCTTCCGGCGCCCAACCGTCATACGGCCGGTACTTGGTTTCGATTATGACGTCGTCGCACCCGCGCAGCGCCTCGCCGAGCGCCTCCTCGCTCGCGCCGTCCTCATAGCCGGCGGCGGTGTCCACGAAATTTATACCGGCGTCGACCGCGACCTTCACGGTCGCGATGAACTGCCGCCGGTTTTCGATGGCGCCGCGGGCCGCGCCATAGCCGAGTTCCGACACCCGGAGGTTTGTGCGCCCCAGTCTCCGGTAGAGCATGGCCGGTTGTGTTCCGAACCCCACGGCGACAGACGCACCGGGAATGGTCGTGAAAGCCACAGTTTCTGCATGCATAAGATGTTGATGAAGCCGGGCTACAGACCGAGTGCGGCTAGGATGGTATCGGCCATCAACCTGTTGCCGATCACGGACATGTGCGTGCCGTCGACCGTGAGTTCGCGGACGGACTTGTCCCGCTTGCCATCAATGTATTTGTTGAAGGCGGCGTTCTGGTCAACTAGCGGCAAGGAACGCGCCGCGGCGATATCACGGAGAATCGCGTTGTATGGCGCGAGATTGGCGTTGGCCTTATGCTCCGGTTCCTCGACGACCGGCGTCGCTGTCATAATTATGACCTTGATGCCGTTCGTCGTGGCCCGGTCACAAATTCGGGTTACATTATCCTTGAAGACCTCAAGCGGTATGCCGGGGTTCCTGCGCTCATCCTCGTACCCGTTGGGTGCGTCGTTGACGCCGCACGAAAGAAACAGCCAGTCGGGACTCTTGGAGAGGATGTCGCTGTCGAAGCGCTTCAGCATCTGGACCGACATGTTGCCGGCCACGCCCGCGTAGATACCCTCGACGTTCGCTCCTTTTGCACGAATCGCGGCAAGAACCAGGTTGACGTAACCTTTGGGATTCACGCTGCCGTCTCTATTTGTAGCGCCCCATTCCGTGATTGAGTCGCCGAGAAAAGCAATCTTGTCGCCGCTTTTGAATCCCAAAGAACCAACGCGAACTGTGGCGCAGCCGCACAGCGCTGCCGCAGTCGCCATGGAAATAGCACTTTTGCCGCTCATCGCAAATCCTGTCTCCCCCGCGTCACCCATCCCATCATTGCAAGCGCAGGAACACACCGGAAAGCAGCGTCAAAATGCCACAGCCGCCTCCTCAAGTCAACAGCATATGAGCCGATACGTCTTTCCATACGCTCGCAGCCGGCGAGGGTTTCAACGACATGGAGGAGTTCGGCAAGGCTAAGGAGGCGTGGTTCCGGACGTTCCTCGAACTGCCCAGCGGCATTCCACGGCATGACACGTTCAACCGCGTCTTCCAGGCGCTCAACCCACAGGAGTTCTTCGAGTGTTTCCTGGCCTGGACGGAATCACGGCGCTTCCCGTTCTCCTGCGCTCCCTGGAACTGGCCGGATGCATCGTGACTATCGACG
>CAYPJN010000045.1:0-703 GCA_964411055.1 uncultured Lentisphaerales bacterium
CCGGCGCGACTGCTCCGTGCGCGTGATCCTGGCCCGCGGCCCGGGCAGCTTCGGGGTCTCGCCCTACGACGCGCCGCGCCCGGCGCTCTACATCGTCGTCTACGCCCTCGGCGCGCCCTTCATGCAGAAGCATCCCGGCGGCGCCGTGGTGCGCCGCAGCCGGATTCCCTGCAAGCCTTCGAATCTGGCCGGGATCAAGAACTGCAACTACCTGCCGAACGTCCTGATGAAGCGGGAGGCGATCGACTGGGGCGTCGACTTCGTCGTCGGTTTCGATCCCGCCGGCCACCTGACCGAGGGGCCGACGGAGAATGCCGGCATCGTCACCCGCGGCGGGGAACTCCTCTTCCCGCGTCTGGAGAACATCCTGGCGGGCACCACGATGCTGCGCCTGATCGATCTGGCCGGGGCGCTCGTGGCCGACGGCACGCTGCGCGCCGTCGGGCACCGCGACCTGTCCGAGGCGGATGTGCGCGCGGCGGCGGAGATGCTGATCGTCGGCACCACCATCAACCTGGTGGCGGTGCGCGAGTACGAGGGCCGGCCGGTCGGCACGGGGCGTCCCGGCCCCGTCTACCAGCGCCTGGGGCGCATGCTCGACGACGACACCCGGTCCAATGCCGCGCTGCGCGTCGAACTGGTCTAGAGTTCTTGGTTGGCCACGGGGGGAGCGAGGGAAGCGCATGGAGATAAGGTAAAATCT
>CAYPJN010000045.1:713-5511 GCA_964411055.1 uncultured Lentisphaerales bacterium
GGCCGCAAAGCCAGCGGCACCCCATGCGCCCTTTTCGCACTCCCAGCGGCCAACCGAATACGGTCTAGCGCCGAATCGGCTTGACGGCAGTACGCGGCTTGGATACGGTTTGGCGCATCTGCAGCACGCGCCGCGCGGCTCGATGGCGAGCGCCTGACGGCGGCGGTGCCTTGGAACACACGCAGCAAGGAAGCGATCATGAAGCAGTTCAAGATTGGCGTCATGTCGGACGGATTCCGCCTGCCGCCGCTGGAAGGCATCCGCAAGGCGGCCCAGATCGGTGCCGAGGGCGTGCAGGTCTACACGGTGCACGGCCCGATGGGGCCCGACGAGATGACGGCTCAGAAGCGGACGGATCTGCGCAGGCTGGTCGACGGCCTCGGCATCGTCATCTCGGCGCTCTGCGGCGACATGGGAGGCGGATTCCACGACGCCGCGAAGAATCCTGAAAAGGTGGCCCTCTCCAAGCGCATTGTCGACCTGGCCGCCGACCTCGCCGTGTCGGTTGTGACCACGCACATCGGCGTGACGCCCGAGGATCGCGCCTGCGCGACCTACCAGACTATGCTCGCCGCCTGCCGCGAACTGGCCGACTACGCCGCCGGCAAGGGCGTGACCTTCGCCGTGGAGACGGGGCCCGAGAAGGCCGTGGTGCTCAGGCAGTTCCTGGACGACATCCACAGCCCGGGACTGGGCGTCAACCTCGATCCCGCCAACCTGGTGATGGTTTCCGCCGACGACCCGGTCCAGGCCGTTCATACCCTGAAGCGCTACATTGTCCACACCCACGCCAAGGACGGCATCCAGCTCGCGCCCGGCAGCGCCGTCGCGGTCTACCACGGCGCCGGCGCCTCTTCCGAGCCGCCCGTCAAGTTCAAGGAGGTGCCCCTCGGGGAGGGTCAGGTCGACTGGCCGCACTACCTGGCCGCGCTGGCGCAGATCGGTTACAAGGGCTTCCTGACCATCGAGCGCGAGGTGGGGCCCGATCCCGCCGCGGACATCGCCAAGGCGATCGGGTTTTTGCGCGCGCAGATGGCATGAGGTCGCCGCCGGGTCGTATTGACGCTTGCCCCGTCGGGCGCATTCTGACATGATACCGCCGTTCGTTTCTTGGTTTGAAGGGAGAGGGCGATGAATCGCGACACGCTCAGTTGCCGGAACTGGAAACGCAGGCTGGATCTTGTGCTATGCCTGGGGGCGATGGCGCTGGCCGCCCTGGTGTTCTTCCTGACGCTTTCCCCAGGCGTGTTTCCGGGGCAGTCGGCCGCGCTGATGGCCACCTACACGGGCATCGAGCCGCAGATCGCTCCGGCCCATCCGATCTGGGGCGCGTTGGTCGGGTGGATCGGCGGTCTCGATGCCCGCAACCTGGCCTGGCGTCTCAACGCGTTCAGCGCCCTCTGCGGCGTCGCCTGCGTCGGCCTGCTTTATCTGCTGGTCTCCTCGCTGCTCTACCGCTGCATCGACGACGACCGCGCGCGCGCGCCGCTGTCCGTCAAGGCCTCGAGCCTGGGCGGCGCGGTGGCCGCCGTGGCGCTGGCCTTCAGCGTGCCCTTATGGATGGTCTCGACGCGCCTGCACTTCCAGGGGTTCGACCTGCTGCTGCTGCTGCTGCTGGCGCACCTGTTCATGGCCTTCACGAGGCGCCTCAACCTGGCGCTGGGCCTGCTCTTCGCCCTGCTCTACGGCGTGGGCGTCGTCGAGAGCGTGGTCTTTACCGCCTTCGCCCCCGTCTTTATCTTCTACAGCCTGTACACGGCCTACCGCCATGACAAGCTGCGGTTCTGGCGTTTCCTGCTGCTGGGCCTCCTGGCTCTCGCGGGACTCGGCTTCTCGCTGCTGGTGGCGCGCCGCTTCTGCCAGATGGAGGATCTTACGCTGCGCGGATACGCGGGCTACTGGGACGTGGTGCGGACGATGCTGCGCGACCACGTGCGGACGTTGCGCGTCGCGCTGCCCGAGGTCGGCTGGCTGTTCTACGTGATGATCTGGGTGCTCTGGGCGGCTGCGCAGCTCATTGCCCGCCGCTCGCTTAACGAGGCGCGCGAATGGGGCATCTACCTCTTCCATGCCGCGATGACCCTGCTGGTGCTGTTCAGCCTCGGCAATGCCTGGGGCGTGCTCCGCGGCCAGGGTGGGCTGCCGGTCATGATGTTCGCGCTGACGGCGATGGTGGCCGGCTACCTGGCCGCCTACTGGTTCCTGTTGGTAACCGGCGTCCGCACGCTCGCGCCGGTCGCGGGCGTCATGCCGGCCAACAGCCCCCGCGTCCGTATGGGCGTCTGGATGGGCTATGCCTTCTGCGCGTGCCTCTTCGTGGTGGTCGCGGCCACCTCGGTCGTCAACGGCTTCGAGGCCAGCGGCCGGCGCGGCGCCTTTGCCGACGCCTGCGCGCGCGAGCTTCTCGACCATATGCAGGGGCGCCGCTGGCTGGTGTCGGACGGACTGCTCGACAACCACCTGCAGATCGAGGCGGCGCGGCGCGGTCAGCCGCTCACACTGCTGGCGCTGCACAAGAACTACAACCCGATCTACATCCGCCAGATCAAGAAGCTCCTGGACGCTGATCCCGTGTTCAAGGACATGGACAAGGTTCGCATGAGGAATGTCCTCGACCTGGGCATCATGGCCTTTATTCAGGACTGGATCGCCGACAATCCCGGGATCGCCCCGCAACTCGCCGTGATGAGCGCTCCCGACCTGCTCGTCGGCGCCAAGTGGGCCGTGGTCCCGCTCTACTTCGGCTTTGTCGGCGTGGCCGACCGCGACACGCTGAAGGATGTCGACTACCTCAAGGAGTACACCCCCTTCTGGGACCGGATGTCCCGTCTCCTGGCCCGGTCGCGTGGCGTGCGCGACCCAGTGGCCGACTTCCGCGGCGCGCTGCGGCGGCAGGTCGGCTTCGTGGCCAATAACACCGGCGTGCTGCTCGAGGATCTGGGACGCCCGGAAGAGGCCTACGAGGTCTACCGCCGGGCCCGCGCCATTGATGTGGAGAACATCAGCGCGCTGCTGAACATGGCGGAAATGCTCAACCGCGATCCCAAGTTCCGCCCGCAGGACAAGCCGGTGGTCGAGAAGGAACTCAAGGAGTTCGTCGACAACATGGCGCACCGCCTCCCCGTCTGGTCGCTCTCGCGCTTTTTCGGCTATGTGCGCTCGCCCGTGCTCTTCGCGCAGCTCGGGTGGACGTGGGCGCTATCCGGACAGCCGGGCATGGCCATGGCGGGCCTCGAGCGCGCCGAGGCGATCACGACCACTTTGGCCTCGCGCACGCGCGTGCGGAGCGACATGGCCGAGATTCTCGTGCAGCAGGGCGAGGACGAGCGCGGCGAGGCCATATACGAGGAGATACTAAAGAGCGAGCCCGACAACCCGCGCGCCCTGATCTCGATGGCCCGCATCGCGACGCGCCGCGGCGCCCTCGACAAGGCGCGCGAATGGATCGACCGCGCCGGCGCCGCCGGCGTCGACCGCTCCGCCATGGCCCTCGAGCGCGCCGCCATTGACTTGGCCGCGAACCAGCCAGAGGCGGCGCGCATCAAGCTCACCGAGATCACGGAGCTGCAGCCCAAGAACCTGCAGGCCCTCGGCATGCTGGCCATCGCCATGCTGCAAATGAAGGACTTCGAGGAGGTCGAGCGGCGCGTGCTGCCCAAGATGGAGTCGGTCGCCGGCACACCGGACAACTACCTCGTCCAGATCACCCGCGGACAACTGGCCTACCAGAAGGGGCGGCCCTTCTACAAGGCCTCACGCGACGCCTTCGAGCGCGCCGCCGTGCTGCGCCCCGGCCTGCCGATGCTGCTCGAGTGGATACTGCGGCTCGACTTCCTCCTGGACGACAAGGCGACCGCCGAGAAGCACGCGCGACAGATCCTGCGGATCAACCGCAACCATGGCTTCGCCAACTACATCATGGGCTCCCTCATGCTGGGCCGCGACAAACGCGCCGAGGCCGAGGACTACCTGCGCCGCAGCGTGAGCGCCTCCAAGTCGGCGGCGGCCCTCAATGACCTCGCCGAGCTCCTGCGCAAGAGCGGCAACTTCGCCGAGGCCGAGCGCCAGGCCCGCGCGGCCATCGAGCTTTCGCCCGACCTCTACTTCGCCTGGGACACGCTCGGCGGCGTCCTGGCCGACACGCGGCGCTGGGAGGACGCCGAGAAGGCCTACGCGCGCGCGCTAGAAATATTCCAAGACGACCTGCGTGTGCACCTCAACCTCGCCAAGCTGCTCAAGCAGATGGGCAACGCCGTCAAGGCGCGCGAGATCGTCGGACAGATCCAGCCGCGCCGCGGCGAGCTGCCGCCAGCCGAGCAGCGCGAACTGGACATCCTCGTCCGCGAGCTGACGCCCGGAGCCCGTCAGTGAGTCGTCAACCGCTTCTGCGACGGGTCACCCTCGCCGTGGCCACGGGCTTCGGGCTCGGACGCGCCCCCGTCGCCTCGGGCACCTTCGGCGCCCTGCTTGGCCTGCCGCTGGCCCTCGGCTTCACCGTGCTCCACAGACACCTCTGGTGGCAGATAGGCATCTGCGCCGCCCTGAGCCTGCTGGCCGTGCCGGTCTGCGGCGCCGCCGAGAGATTCTTCGGCGAGAAGGACGACGGACGCATCGTGGCGGACGAGTACTTGACCTTGCCGATCTGCTTCATCGGCCTGCCTATAGCCCAGATGCTGCGCGACGGCCAGGTGGTGCAGGGGCTGATCCTGCTGGGCACGGCCTTCGTCCTCAGCCGCGTCTGCGACATCCTCAAGCCGACCCCGGCCCGCCAGTTGCAGCGGGTCAAGGGCGGACTCGG
>CAYPJN010000045.1:5521-11085 GCA_964411055.1 uncultured Lentisphaerales bacterium
CGTCTTCGCTTCGTTCTACGCGCTAATCCTGACCTACGGGGCATTGGACTTCGTGCTCGAACGCCACGTCTTCCCGCTCTTCAACTGAGGCGCCGGCAGGATTCTGCCAGCGCCTCGACCGACGGACACCTCAGCGCACGCGCTCGACAACGATGCCGTCGTCGACCGCCTCGCGCAGCATGCGCTCGATGCCGTTCTTGATCGTCGCCTGGGCATGCGGGCAGCCCCCGCACGCGCCGCGCAGACGCAGGAACACGCTCTTGCCCTCGATCTTGACGAGTTCGAGATCCCCGCCGTCCGCCTGCAGCATGCCGCGCAGATCTTCCAGCTTGGCCTTTATCTTCTCTTCCATGGTCTCTCCCGTTATTGGGGCCAGAATATAGCACTTCGCCCGGTCCCTGGCCAGTGGCATTGTCCGAACGGTAATCGGTAATCGGTAATCGGTGGAATGAAAGTGACGGGGACATCCGTAACCGCGGGGCAGCGTATCTTGGCTGGCTGTCGGGGACGTCCGGCCCCACTGCGCGCTGTATCCCCGGGATCGCGGAAATGCGGTCCGCTACGGCCGCCAGTTGGTCTGCTACCGCGGCATCACGAGTTGCTTCTGGCGCTCGCGCTCGCGCGCGCCGCGCGCCACGAAGATCGGTTTGCCGGTGCCGGGATCGAGCCGCGCGCAGTACATGGCCGTCGAGAGGGTCGAAGGGGTGGGCGTGAAGATCTGCACCTGGCGCGGCAGCACGCCCAAATGCCAGAGGGCGAAGTCGCGCAGGCGGAGCATGTCGTCGTCCGTGCAGCCGGGATGCGCGGCGATCAGGTAGTAGGTAAGGTACTGCTCTTTGCCGAGGCGTCGCGTGACCGACTCGAACTGGCGCTTGAAGGCCAGCAGGCTCTCCGTGCCGGGCTTGCCCATGAGGGCGAGGATGCGCGGCTCGCTATGTTCCGGTGCCAGTTTGAGCTGTCCGGAGACGTGGTACGCCGCGAGTGCCTCGATGTAGGCCGGGCCGTGGCGCGCGTCGGCCATGACCAGGTCGTGGCGGATGCCCGAGCCGACGAAAACGTGACGCATTCCGGGCAGGCGCCGCAACTGTTCCAGCAGACGGGTGAGCGGCGCATGGTCGGGACACAATTGGGGACAGCATTCGGGCGCGAGGCAGCGCCGGTCCGGGCATGGCCCGCGCGCCGCCATCGCGGCGCAACTGAAGCCGTACATGTTGGCGGTCGGCCCACCGACATCGCTGATTACGCCGCGGAAGCGGGGGTGGCGCGCGAAGTCGCGCGCCTCATCGAGCACGGCCTCCGCGCTCCGCGACCGCACCTCGCGTCCCTGGTGCGCGGCGATCGCGCAGAAATTGCATTCGCCGTAGCAGCCACGGTGCGTGGTGATAGCGAAGCGGATCGTGTCGAGGGCCGTGATCGCGCCCTGGGCCGCGTCGCGCGGGTGCGCCTCGCGCTGGAAGGGAAGCCGGTACATGGCATCCAGTTCGTCCGTCCGCAGCGGCTCGGCCGGCGGGTTGTGGATCAGCCAGCGGTTGTCGTGGCGCTGCGCCAGCGTGCGGGCCGTGCGCCACTCCTGGTTGGCCAGGAAGTCGGCGGTCATGCGCATGAAGGCACGCCGCGCGGCGAGTCCGGGCGCGTCATCGCCTGCCGTGGCCGCGGGGGCGACGTCGGCGTAGTCGGGTAGGAGGAGCGCGTCCGCGGGCGGCTGCGGCGCGGCGAGGCAGAGCCCCCGCAGGTTCTGCCAGGGTGTGCCGTCGCGCAGGGCGCGGGCCAGCGCGCAGGTCGTGCGCTCGCCCATGCCGTAGACCAGGACGTCGGCCTTGGCGTCGAGCAGGATGGAACGCCGCACGCGGTGGCTCCAGAAGTCGTAGTGCGCGATGCGTCGCAGGCTGGCCTCGATACCGCCTAGGACGATGGGCGCGCAGGGACGGAAGGCGCTGCGGATCAGGTTGGCGTAGGCTATGCAGGCGCGGTCGGGACGGCGGTTGTTGACGCCGCCCGGGGTGAAGTCGTCCTGCCGCCGCGGCTTGCCCGAGGCCGTGTAGTTGGCGACCATCGAGTCGACACTACCGGCCGCGACGCCCCAGAAGAGGCGCGGCGCGCCGAGGCGGCGGATGTCGTCGGGCGAGGCGGTGTCGGGCTGCGCTAGGATGCCGACACGAAACCCGTCGGCTTCGAGGGCGCGGCCGATCAGGGCGATGCCGGAGAAGGGGGAGTCTATATAGGCGTCGCCGCTGACGAGGACGACATCCAGCGCGTCCCAGCCGCGCTGGCGCATTTCGCCGGGCGTGGCCGGCAGAAAAAGGTTTTCGGATGCCATGCGGGCAAGCCTAGCGGGGGAACGTCTACAGTTCGTCGAGCAGTGCGCGCAGCGCGGGGAGCTTATCCGCCACGGCCTGCTCGCCGGCGGCGATAGCCGGGGCGGAGCGCGCGAAGTCGAGCGTGGCGATGTCGCCCACGGCGGGCTGGAGAAGCACGTCGGGCGGGTCCGTCAGCAGACGGCTGCGCGTCACCTGGTTCTCGAAGATGCGCATGCTCTGGGTGAGGACGTCAAAGATCGTAGGATCGGAACGCCGGTGCGCCCATTTCCGGACCAGGGCGTCCATCCGCGCCGAGCGTCGCGGCAGACGCTGGAGAATACGCTGGATCAGGTCGTCCGCCGGCGCGACCGGATTCGGCGCGACTTGCTCCCGTGCATCGTCCGCCGCGGCGGGCGCCGCGTCGCAGCCCGCACCGGAGCGCAGGTTGACATCGACCGCTATGATCCGCGCGGCGCCCATCGCGCGCAGCACGCTGACGGGCAGCGGATTGACCAGCGCGCCGTCGACAAGGGCGCGCTCGCCGCAGCGCGCGGGGACGAATACGCCCGGAATCGAGATGCTGGCGCGGATGGCGGCGGCGAGGCCGCCGCGCGTGAAGACCGCCTCGCGGTGCGCCAGCAGGTCGGTGGCCACGGCGGCATAGGGACGACCGAGATCCTCGATCATGCCGACACCGATCACCTCCTGCAGCAGACGCTCGATGTTGCGTCCGGTCAGCAGGCCCGACCTTGGGAAGCCGACATCGAGGACCATGCGCGCCATTTGGCGCCAGTCGAGGCGGCGCGCGAGATCCTGCAGCAGATCGAGCCGCCCGGCGAGGTAGACCGCGCCGACCAGCGCCCCGGCGCTGGTGCCGGCGATGCAGTCGACGGGCACGCCCAGCGCATCCAGGCGGCGCAGCACGCCGACATGCGCCCAGCCGCGGGCGCCGCCGGCGCCGAGCGCGAGGCCGATCCGCGGTCGGCGGGGCTGGGCGGATTGCTGCATGCGTCTACGCCCTGAAGTGCCGGAACTGCGGCAGGTGGCCGCGGTTCTGGGCCAGCATGTCGTTGACCATGCGGCGGATCTCCTCCAGCGAGAGCACCGACGCCGTGAGGGGATCGGAGGCCACGGCCTGGAAGACCTTGCGCGGGTCGCCCGTGAGCGCGGCCTCGACGGCCAGCGTCTCGCAAGTGGCGTTGAGCGCGGTCAGGGGCACGACCTGGCGCGGCAGCGCGCCGACGCGCATCGGCTGGATGGTCCGCCGCGAGGCCAGCACGGGGATCTCGACGCAGCAGTCGTCGGGCAGGTTGGAGACGAGGTTGCCGGTGTTGGGCACGTTGCCGTTGAAGCGGAAGAGGTCGCCGCCGAGCCAGGCGTCGATGATGCGCGAGGCATACTCGCCGCCGCGCGAGAGAAGCTGTTTGCGCCGGCGCGGGTTGTCCCATGCGTCCTGGTTGATCCAGTCGCGGATGTCGCGCTTCCAGCGCGTCGTGCGGCTGGCGTAAGCCTCGATGATGTAGGCGTGCTTGCCGGGGTTCCAGTTGGTGCCGTGGGTGCAGTACTTCTCGATCAGCTCCGGGCGCTTGCGGAACCACCAGTTGTACTCGGAGTTGTGTCCGCTGGACTCCGTGACGTAGTAGTCGAAGGCCATGAACAGCTCGTTGCGGACCTGCTCGGCGTTGTAGACTGCCTTGTCCGTGCGCACCCGTCGGCGCAGGGCGGGGTAGAGATCCCGTCCCCGGTGTGTGAAGCTCAGGTACCAGGAGAGGTGGTTGATGCCGGCGCAGATGTAGTCGACCTCGTCCGCCGGCACGCCCGCCCATCCGGCCAGCATGGCGGCGGTACCCTGCACGCTGTGGCAGAGACCGGTCACGTTGACCCGCGTCGTCTTCTGCATCGCCTGGCAGAGCATGGCCATGGGGTTGGTGTAGTTCAACATGACGGCCTGCGGGCAGAGCGACTCGATGTCGCGGCAGATCGCCAGCATCTCGGGGATCGTACGCAGGGCGCGGAAGATGCCCGACGGGCCGCGCGTGTCGCCGACGTTGATGTCGACTCCGTACTGTTTCGGTATCAGGATGTCGTGCTTCCAGATGTCGACGCCGCCGCAGAGGATGGTGGTGAGGACGGCGTCGGCGTCCTTGAGCGCCTTGCGGCGGTCGGTGGTGGCCGTGATGCGTGCCGGGTACCGGCCGGCCGAGACGATGCGCCGGCAGGATGCCTTGGCCATGCGCAGGCGCTCTGGATCGATGTCCACGAGCACGATGTGCGCGTCGCGCATGGTGGGGAAGGTGAGGCAGTCACGCACCAGGCCACGGGTGAAACCGAGGCTGCCGGCGCCGATGAAAACGATTTTTGCGGCCATAAAGTCTCCGATTGTCGGTGAAGAAATAAAATTCGGGACAATAATACTCGGTGGCCTGCCGTCTTGGAAGCGGAATCAGGGTTGCCTTCCGCGTGCCGGAATGGCACAATGCATACGTTGACACCGAGAGGGTGGCAAAGGGCATACACGAGGCGATGCTATGAAAACTTGGACAAGACGTCTGGCCGGAACCGGTTTCATGCTGCTGGCGCTTCTGTCGGCCGGCACGGCGGTGGCCGGTCCAAAGTGGAAGAATCTCGGCGACTTCACCACCGGCGGTGGCGCGAAGGAGATCGCGGTCAACCGCGAGGTCTCGGAGATCGCCATCGATGTCAAGGAGGGGCGCGTGATCATCAACACCCTCTGGGTGCGCGAGGGCGGCAAGAAGACCGAGATCGCCGTGGGCAAGGAGATGAACAAGGGCGACAAGACCCACTTCATCAAGCTTGACGGCAAGCGCAACGTCACCGGTTTCCGCGTCAGCGATGGCGCCCAGGGACGATACCGCATCTCGGTCAAGTAGGCCGCAAGGCCGGGGGAACGGGTGCAGACGACCTATCCGATCGGGCGCGTCCTGGCGGGCGACGCCGAGTCGATCAAGCGCAGCCGCGGGCGGTTCGAGGCGCAGAAGATCGACGACATCCGGATCACGGACAGCGAGGACGCGGGCTTCTCCGACAGGCAGACGACCGTGGCCGCCCCCAGTTCCGTCACGGGGCCGGGCACCTTCTCGCGCCGCGCTCGGCGTACGCTGCACTTCATGCCGTACGGCGCGGCGGGCTGGTGGATCCGGCGCACCGACCTGGCGGAGCAGCTTCCGATCCTCGTCTCCGCGCGCAACGTCTGGACCGCCCAGCGCAACATCGTCCTGCGCAGCGGATCGCCGCACAACTACCTGC
>CAYPJN010000046.1:0-8166 GCA_964411055.1 uncultured Lentisphaerales bacterium
AGGTCTCGATGTCGGCCATGAGCTGGTCGGCCGTGAGGATGGCCACCACGCCCTCGGGGTCGCGGGCAGCGACAAGGCCGCAGGCCAGCGCGCAGGCGGCCGCCGTGTCGCGGGGCACCGGCTCGCCGATCATGTTTTCCGGCGGCAAATGCCGCGCGACGTCGGCCGTCGCCTCCAACAGGTCGGCCGCGGTGATGATCAGCGTCCGCTCGGGCGGCACCACGCCTTCAAGGCGTTCGAGCGCCAGCGCAATCAGCGGGCGCCCGCCGAAAAGCGAGATGAACTGCTTCGGTCGCGCCGTGGTGCTGAGGGGCCAAAAGCGCTCGCCGCGTCCGCCAGCCAGGATGACGGCATAGTTGTGTGATCTCACGTCGTTTTCCTTTGGTATTCGAAGATCCAGCCGATCCCGTATAGCGTCAGGTCGGGATCGATGATGAAGTCCATGTTCAGCGGCGGGACGAAGCGCCCGGCGAAGCCCCCCGTGGCAATCAGGCGCGGCCGGCCGCCATCCAGCAACGGCAGCAGCCGCGTGACCGTCTCTCGCAGTGTACCACAAAAGGCCGCCTCGATGCCAAACCGCATGGCGCCGCCGGTGTCCTTGGGCAGACGCGGCGCCGACCGGAGCCACCATTTCAGCTCGGGCAGCAGCGCCGTGTAGTCGTAGAGCGCGCGCGCCATGATGTCGGGGCCCGGCCCGATGACTCCCGTGAAGAAGCGCCGATCCGCCGATACCAGGTCGTAGGTCACCGCCGTGCCGATGTCGACGACGAGCGCCGGCGCCCCGTAACGCGCGAGGGCCCCGGCGATGTCGGCCAAGCGGTCGGCGCCGGTCGTCTCTGGATGCGTGTAGTCGAGCGTCATCGGCAGGCGGATCGCGTGCGTCAGCCGCAGGGTGTCGAGACCCGTCTCGCGCCGGACGAGGCGCGTCCAGACGGCATCGACGTCCGGAACGACGGAGGCCAGCATGGCGCCATCGAAGGAGCGCCGGCCCGCCGTGGCGCGCCGCACGGCGGCCGCGCAGCGCGCGGGATCGTCCCGGATCCCGCCGGCGATCGCGACCGCGCGCGTGACGCGTCCGCCGGCGTAGCAGGCGACCGTCGTCGAGCTGTTTCCCACGTCGATGACAAGCACGGCCATCGGTTACGCTTCCCTTTGGACGACCGACCATTCCAGCGAGAGGTCGATGGCCGGTGCTGAATGCGTCAGACAGCCGAGCGACAGGGCATCGACACCCGTAGCCGCGACGTCGCGCGCCCGGTCGAGCGTGATTCCGCCGGAGGCCTCGGTCAGCGAGATGCCCTTCGCCAGACGGACGCAAGTAGCCATCATCTCGCACGACATGTTGTCGAGCAGCACCCACTCCGGCCGGGCGCGCAGGGCGCTTTGCAGCTCCGCGACCGTCTCGACCTCGACTTCGACCGCCAGTTCGGGAAAGCGCGCGCGGGCGGCCTGCACGGCGAGGTCCAGACGGTCCGGATCATTGCCGGACCAGAGGCGGCGGTGGTTGTCCTTCATCAGGATGCGGTCGTAGAGCGCGAAACGGTGGTTGACGCCCCCGCCGCAACGGACGCTGTACTTCTCGAAGACGCGCAGGCCGGGCGTGGTCTTGCGCGTGTCGAGCACCTGCGTGCCGTACCCCTGGACGGCCTCGACGAACCGGCGCGTTAGCGTGGCGATGCCGCACATGCGCTGCATGAAGTTCAGCGCGGTGCGTTCGCCGGTCAGGATGGCGGTGGCGGGGCCGCGGAAGCGCAGGATCGCCCCGCCGGCCGAAACATCGCCGCCGTCCGGCACGAGGGTCTCGCAGACGACCGCCGGATCGACACGGCGCAGCACGGCCGCGGCCACGCCGCCGCCCGCCACGCGGCACGCCTGGCGCGCCAGGATCACGCCGGTAGCCTGGATGCCGTGATCCACAAGCGCCAGTGTCGTGGCGTCGCCGGGACCGACATCCTCCTCGAGGGCCAGGGCGATCGCCGCGTGCACGCGCGGATCGGCAAGCAGGTCGGGCAGCATCAGCAGGTTCTCCAGTGGCTGGGCATTTCGACACAGCCGTCGAAGGCCAGCCGGTTCTCGACCTCGATGGACAGGGCGTGGTCGATGCGATGGTAGTGCGTCAGGTGGTCGGGAGAATGCACCGCGAAGGAGATCAGGTAGTGGCCGGTGGCCAGCCCCAGGCGCGGCAGTTCGGCCTCGATGCTCCCCTGCCCCGCAACTTCCGGCACCACAAACCCGGCGAGTTGCGTGTTGCTGCCATGCACCACGCGTCCCTGGCGGTCGGCGATGGCGAAACCGAAAACCGGCGCGGGAACCGGGCGGGCGGCGGCGTAGTGCAGCCGCAGGCGCAGGCCCTCGTCCGCCGCGAAACGCGTGGCCGGCGTGCCGTCGAGGCGCAGCATATCCGCGCTGACGATCCGCACCTCGCCGCTGCCCCATTCGCGCCGCGGCGGGGCGTCGGGCAGTTGTGCAAGATCCTGGCGCTGGTAGGAAGCCACCATCTCGTCGGGCGTTCCCAGCCCCCTGACCTCGCCATGGTCGAGCAACAGGATGCGGTCCGATACCGAGCGGATCGTGTGCAGATCGTGCGAGATGATCAGCAGGGTCTTGCCCTCGGCCCGGAAGGCGCGCATCTTGTCGAGGCACTTGCGCTGGAAGGTTGCGTCGCCCACCGCGAGCACCTCGTCGACCAGCAGGATGTCGGGATCGACCTCGACGGCCACGGCGAAGCCGAGACGCACGTACATGCCCGACGAGTAGTGCTTGACCGGCTGCTCCATGAAGGCGCCGATGTCCGCAAAGGCTGCCACGGCATCGAAACGCGCGGCCATGCGGCGGCGCGGAATGCCCATGATCGCACCGTAGAGAAAGACGTTTTCGCGCCCCGTCAGGTCGGGGTGGAACCCCGCGCCGAGTTCCAGCAGCGAGGCGACCGTGCCGCGCGTGCGCACCGTGCCGCGGCTCGGGCGCAGCGTGCCGGCCACGATGCCGAGCAGCGTGCTCTTGCCGGCGCCGTTGGCGCCGATGATGCCCAGTGTCTCGCCGCGGCGCACAGCGAAGGAAACGTGCCGCAGCGCGTGAAAAGGCGGCGCGCGGCGGCCCGGACGCAGCGCGTCCAGCACGGCGGACTTCAGGGTTCGTCCGGGACCGTGCAACCGGAACGTCTTGTCAACGTCCTCGACAACGATTGCCGGAGCTCCGGCGTCATCTGGCAGGGCATCGCGACTCACAGTACGTCTCCGAAACGCCCTTCGGCCGACTGGAAGAGCGCCAGTCCCGCCGCCAGCACGCCGACGGCCACAGCCGCGGAGAGGGCGAAGCCGCCCGCCTCAGGCGCCTGTCCCAGGAAGAAGGCCCGGTAGGCACCCAAAATGCCGGTCATCGGGTTGAGATAGACCAGCCACGGGGCAATGGGATAGGCGGCCAGGAACTCGGCCTGGCGCGTCACCGGATAGAAGATCGGCGTCAGGAAGAACCAGGCCATCGACGCAACACCCGTGATGTGCTCCGTGTCGCGGAAGAAGACGTTGGCCGTGGCGATCAGCAGCGCCAGGCCGAGACAGAGCGCCGTCTGCGCCAGGAGGGCGAGCGGCAGCCAGCCCGGGGAGCCGAAGGTGGTCCGGGTGCAGGCCAGGTAGACCAACAGGACCAGCAGCGTCAGCAGGAAGTTGACGGCGTTGGCCAGAACCATCGCCAGCGGCAGCAGGAGCCGCGGGAAGCGGGCCTTCTTGATCAGGTTGGCGTTGCCGGTGACCGCGTGCAAGGCATCGTTGAAGCAGGTCGCCGTATACTGCCAGACGATGATGCCCGTTATCAGGAAGGGCATGAAGGCGAACGGCTGGCCGCCGATCACGCTGGCGCGGATGCCGAGGATGCCCGCGAAGACGGCGTAGATGGCGATGAAGCAAACGGGCGTCAGCAGCGACCAGAAGAAACCCAGTACGGAATTCTTGTAGCGGATCTTGATGTTGCGGACGACCAGCATCAGCAGCAGTTCGTGCCGTTCAAGTAACGATGTCGCGAAGTGGAACATGTCGGTCAAAGACTATAAATTAAAAGCCTCCCCGCGAATAGCCGATTTTTGGCTGCGCCTGAGCAGTACTGCCCCGCACCAACTCGGTCAGCCAGGTGCCACCGCCGGCGTGGAATGCGCGCGTGCGCCAGCCGAAGGGCCGCAGATACGCAATGAAGGCGGCGCCGACGCCCTGATCCGCGACAATGAACCAGCGCCTTGGCGTCGCTTCCCACTGGCAGCGCATCGCCAGCGCGTGAGCGTCGGCGCCGCGCCACGGGATTAGGGGATGAGTCAGGAGAAGCGCCTCCACATCGGGCCGCAGGCCTTCCCGACGCTGAAGCCAGAGGATCTGGTCGTAGGTCGAGCCGTCGTCGACCCATACCGCGCCGGGCGGTACGGACGCCAGGGCGCGCCGCAGAAAGACCTCGATCGTGCCGCGGTCGCGCCGCACGGGATCCAGCAGCATACCCGCCAGGTCGTAGCGTCCGCGGTAGGCTTCGGCGACCGGCAGCCAGGGTCGTGTCAGCCAGCCCGTGCGGCCTTCGGCGAGCCGCCGCGTCTGCCAGGCATAGAAGAGCGGTGCGGCCGCCACGCCCAGCGCCAGCAGCGGCACCACAAGCCGCCGCACCACGACCGGCCGCCGGCGCTCGCACGCCGCCAGCCAGCCGGCCGCCGCCACGTCGGCCGCCACCCACACCGCCAGGAAGAAGGAGAAACGGTCCCAGGTGGCATAACCCGCAAAGAAGAGCGCGTTGCCGGCGATCACCACCCATGCCAGGCGCCACAGGGGCCGGAAGCGCTCCGCCGGCCGCGTCAGCGTCCAGTCGGTCAACTGCCCCTGTGGGGCAGTTGAAGAGGGCGAGAGACCCACTTTGTCGCGAACGTTGTCGGACGCAAAGAGGTGGAACCACGGATAAGGCGTCCCGCCTGGCCGCAGTGATGAAACCATACGACAGGGTGTCAGTGTCCAGGCCAGGCCCCCGATCACGGCCGCCAGAAAAGGCCCGGGGTGGTTCCAGACCAGCAGGCGCGCCAACTCCCATACCCCGCCACCCATCGCGTGGCGGAACATTGCCGCGCCAAATCCGCCGCCCCCCAGCAGCCATGCAAGCGGCGCGGCGCCGGCGCGTCCGCCGGCCGTCTCCCAGACCGCCAGCCCCAGATACGGGGCGAGTCCCAGCAACGCTCCCGACAGAGCCGGCGCCTGCCCCCGCCGCCATCCGCGGCGTCCCGGCGCCAGCAGGCAGCCGGCCAGCAGCAGGCCGTTCTGCAGATGGTTGAGCAGCGCGAGTCCGGCCAGGAAGCCGAGCGCGAAGCGGCGCCGCCGCGGCCATGCATGATCCGTCGCCGGTTCCGCGGAAGTCAGAAGCAGGCCGCAAGCCAGGAAGAGGACCGCCGAGAGCAGGTAGTTCTCCACGACCGTGGCGTGCCACCATACGCCATGCGATACGGCCATCGAGGCGGTGCAGACCGCCGCCAGCGGTTTAGAGGAACCCAGGCGCCGAACCAGCGCATAGAAGAGCGTTGCCGCCGCCGCGCCGTAGCACGCCGCGACGAGGTTGCCGCGCCAGGCCGGCGAGCCGAACGGCGCCAGCCGGATGATGAGCCAGCCGCACAGGTTGTTGAGGGTGTGGTTGCACGCGAAGGCGCTGAGCACCGGCCGCCGCATGGCCTCCAGGATCACGGCCGAATCGGGCAGCGACAAACCGCGCTGAAGTGTGGCCAGATAGAGGGCAAACGCAGCGCCGCCCGCCAATGCGGCTTCCGCCGGGAGCCCCAATACTGCGGGAGTCTCCTGTCTCTGTCGCTTCAACACCGCATACCCGGGCCTGAAGGCCCTCGCGAGTTTCCGGCTAAAGGGGCTAATCAGTAATCCTTCTCGCCGGGCTGCTCGATGCTCTGGAGCAGGCGCTCGACGAGGCCCGAGGGCGTGATGCCCTCCGAATCGGCGGTGAAGTTCGTTAGGATGCGGTGACGCAGCACCGGCAGCGCCGCCCGCGCCACGTCGGCGCAACTCACATGGATGCGGCCTTCCAGCACGGCGCGCGCCTTGGCCGCCAGGATCAGGAACTGCCCGGCGCGCGGACCGGCCCCGTTGCTGACGTACTTCCTGATGAAGTCGGGCGACTTTGCGTCGCCCGGACGCGTGGCGCGCACCAGGCGGATGGCGTAGCGGATCACATGATCCGAGACGGGAATCTTGCGGACAACGGCCTGCAGTTGCAGCAGTTCCTGACGGCTCACGACCTTCTGCGGCTTCTCCGCGGCGGCGACGGTCGTCGTCTTGACGATCTGCTCCTCCTCGGCCTCGTCCGGGTAGTCCACCCAGAGGTTGAACATGAAGCGGTCCTGCTGCGCCTCGGGCAAAGGATAGGTGCCCTCCTGCTCGATCGGGTTCTGCGTGGCCAGGACGAAGAAGGGAGGCTCCAGCGCGTAGGTCTGGTTGCCGACGGTCACCGACTTCTCCTGCATGGCCTCGAGCAGGGCGGCCTGCGTCTTCGGCGGCGTGCGGTTGATCTCGTCAGCCAGCAGCAGGTTGGTGAAGATCGGCCCCTTGACGAAGCGGAAACGCTTCTGACCGCTGTCGGGGTCGTTGTCGAGGATCTCGGTGCCGGTGATGTCGGTCGGCATCAGGTCGGGCGTGAACTGCACGCGTCGGAAGGCCATGTCGAGGACGTTGGCGACCGTGGCGACGAGCGTCGTCTTGGCCATGCCGGGCAGTCCGACCAGCAGGCCGTGGCCGCCGGCGATCAGCACCATCAGCACCTGCTCGACGATGTCGGCCTGGCCGACGATGACCTTGGCCACTTCGCGGCGGATCTGCTCGGTCCGCGCCTTCATGGCGCGGACAAGCGCGATGTCGTCCTCCGAGGCCATGACCGGCGGTGCCTCCCGCGGCGCGGTTTGCGGCTGAGGGGCGGAGTCGTCGACGAAACGCAGCGCGACCGCCTCGCCCAGTACGATCAGAGCCTGGGGCGCGAGCACCACGGTGCCGTCGACCGGACTGCCGTCGACCGTGGTGCCGTTGGCGCTGTCGAGGTCGGACAGCGTCCAGCCCTGTGGCGTGCGGTCGAGCCGGACGTGATGGTTCGAGACGGCCGGATCGGTAAACCGGGCATCGTTGTCAGGAGCGCGGCCGATGGCGAAGGCCTGGAGGGCGTCGAGTTCGGCGAGGGGCTTCTCGCCGTCGGAAGCTTGCAGGACGAGTCGGGTCATGGTGGGCCTCTTTCTGAATTCAACTGCGCGCCGGGCCGCGGCATGGGCGCATGGCGTCACGGAGCCTTGTCGCGGCGCAGGCGGACTGCGCCCAGATCCTCCACGCTGTCGACGACCAGGATGCCGCTGAGCGCCTTGCAGAAGTGCTCGGGGATGGCTCCTTTGGTGTCGCCGGGGCCGACCTCCTGCCGCAGTATTTCGCGCGTCTCCTCGACCGACCAGGCGGGCGGCCCGGAGACGCTGACCTCCTCGAACAGGAAGAGCTTGATGCTGCGCGTCTGTATGTCGGCGCGCACCTCGGCGCTCTGCAGGGTCACGGGCAGCGTGCGCAGCTCCTGAACCAGCGCGCGCGCCTTGGCGGCGTGACCCGTGGCGCCCGAGAGGCGCGCGATGTGCTTCTCGTTGAAGTATGGGCTGGAGACCTTGAGCTTCTCCTCTATCGTGCGGATGTCGGCGGGCGTGAGCGTGTTGGGGCGGCGGTCGAGCACGATGCCGGTATAGTAGTCATGTTCCAGCAGGACGAAAAGGTCGTAGATGCCGGGCTGCAGGCCTTCGAGGCTGAAGCTGTTGTCGGGGCTGAGGTGCGCGAGATGCACGGCGATGCGGTATTTGGCCTCGCTGCGCGTTCCGCCCTCCAGCAGCTTGGTGGTCTGGGTCACCTTGAGCTTCTCGCGCGAGACGGCGAAGACACCCAGCACCTCCGATGGCGCGTCGGCCAGCCGCCCGCGGATGCCGCCCGGGGCGTCGGAGACGGTATATAGCTTGGTGGACTGGATTGTGCCGGTGTAGGGCGCGGGCGCGCCCGGATTGATCTTCGGCGCGCTTCCGGCGGCGCCGGCGTGCAGGATCGCCAGCGCGCCCGCCAGCGCCCGTCCCGACCGCGCGAGTGCCGTTGTGGCGTCCCGTGCAAACATCGTGAGAGGCATGATACCCCTCCC
>CAYPJN010000046.1:8176-10975 GCA_964411055.1 uncultured Lentisphaerales bacterium
AGGAGCGCCAGCGCGGCGCCCGCCAGCGCCCTCCCGGCCGTCGCCATCCCCAAAAATGAAATCCTGCTGACCATCGTTGCGGGAATCATATCCCTGCCGCGCAACGATGTCCAGCGCCAGAAGGGCGATCGGTCCCTCGTTCGACCTCGCCGGCCCCGACCGCGTCAGCGAGACCCATACGTCCTATGAGTCCCATGAGTCCCATTGGTGACAGTTGAGCACCAGCATCACCTACCCCGACGGTAAGGGCACCGCCTACACCTACACCCCCGACGGCAAGCTCGCCATCCGCGCCTGGGCGCGCGGCGTGACCACGACCTACACCTACGACGCCTCCGGCTCTCTCGCTAACATCGTCTACAGCGATGTCACCCGGGACGTAACCTTCCAGTACGACCGCCTCGGGCGGAAGGTCTCCGCAATTGTTGACGGCGTCTCGACCAACCTCTACTGCTATTCGATCTTGGGACCACTCACCAACGAGACCGTCACCCTCTGCGCCTCAGCGCCTCTGCGTTCAACCCTCTCCCGCGCCACCGACGTCCTCGGCCGGCCCTCCGGATTCGCCCTCCGGATTCGCCCTTGACGGCGAATACGCCGTGTCGTACGCTTACGACATGTACGGTCGCTTCCACAGCGTCACCTCGTCCACAGCGTCCACTTCGTCCACGTATACCTACACCTACCTCCCCGACTCCGACCTGATCTCAGGCATGACCTCCTCCAGCGGTTTCCTCTGGATCCGAGCCTACAAGTCCAGCCGTTCCCGCATCACCGCCGTGGAGAACTCTTTCGGCGAGTCGGCCATCTCGCGGTACGACTACGCCAATGACGCCCTCGGTCGCCGCACATCCCGCGCTGACAGCGGGAGCGCCTATCCCAACGCCGCTTTCGACCGCTACGGCTACAACGCCCGTTCGGAGGTCGTTTCCGGCCAGCGCTACTACGGCACCGACAGTGCCGACACCTCCACACCCTACGGAGGACGAGCCTTTGGGTATGACTACGATGCAATAGGAAACCGTATCACCGCCACCGACCAAATCGGCGGTGCGACGCTGACCCGAACCTACACGGCCAACGCGCTCAATCAATACACCTCGATAGGCAACCCCGCCGCCGTCGGCCTGCGCGGCGAGGCGGTCTCCAACGCGACGGTCACGGTCAACAGTGAACCCGTCGAACGCGATCAGCCCATTTCCGACACCTGGCCGTGGCACTTCGCGCTGGACGCCGACAATGCCGACGGCCCCGACTTTCCGCTAGCGGAGATCGCCGCTGTCATGATTCGCACGCGGAACTTGGCGTAACGATTAACGGTATACCAATCACTGATTCGTTCATGCGCGAGTTCCGCGTTCGGGGTCTTGCTAAAGAATATGACTTACAGGGCTCGCGAGTTAGGGTTATCGAATGGACAGATTGAAGTCGACTGGTGCATGTGCTTTGAGACTTCGCAGTTCTCTTGCATTTTGCTTCGTGGTGTTTCTTGGGTGTCGTGCGGGAAATTCCGACAGCACCGAATTGTCCCCCACTGAAAGGGGCGCCATCGTCTCTAATGTTGTCGAGGAAATCGGCCTGCCGTTGTCGTCTGACGTGTCTCTTGTGCATGTGTACCAAGGTGCGCGACTGAATGCGGGCTACAGGGAGTGGGTTTTGTTTGCTCCTTCAGCGACAAACCTTCGCGACGCGGCAAAGGCAAAAGTGCGTGATGGAGACTGGGTGGATAACTTCCCTATCGATTCGGCTGTCGCGATGATCGAGGCAAGTATCAAGAAGAAGTGCATTCTTCCATGCGGGGCAGCCGTTGGGACTTTTGAGGATCGTGACATGACTTACCAAATGATTATTGTTGACGTGAAGGACGGAGCCTATTTGATGGTACGACGGATGCCGGGACCCTGATGCATTTTAGGGGCAGTAGCCCCGGACCGGCAGCCTTCGCGCAAGCTGCTCCCGTGTAGGTGCTGTTCGACGTCATCGAAGAACCCGAATGCCCTGACCTGCTAGTGGTTGCTACGCAACTCGGTGGCCGCTCTGCCCATGCACCGGACGTGATCACGGGGAGTGCGGGAGAGAAGAGCACTCCCCGCGCCACGTCCTGCGTGGTCGGCGACATGGATGGGCGTGGATGGGGACACGTGGATGGGCGGATGGGCGTGGATGGCGTGGATGGGGACCGTGGATGGGCAGTGGATGGGGACAGGCAAACCGTGACATAAGTTGGTCGGAGGAGGTTTAGAAAAACACGTGGATGGGGACCACGTGGATGGGGACACACGTGGTAAGCGTCTCACGAGCCGCATCTTCTCCTTATCCGTGCGTTCGTTGATACTGGCGGCCTGAAAGGGAACAGTATCATGGACGAGAAGCAGGGCAGTGTTGCAGAGCGGCGCGCGGCGGCGCGGGCGTCATGGGAACGGGTGATCGGCGAGTACGAGGCGAGCGGACAGACGGGGTCGGCGTTCTGCCGGGATCGGTGACGTGGATGGGGACAGGTAAACAGTGTCATTTTTTGACCGAGGGTGTGGAAAAATGGATGGGGCAACGCTTCTACAGTGTAGGCGGAACCAGAACCGCCTCCTGAAAGGAGCAAGATCATGCGTCATGCCAGGCTCAAGCCCTCCGGCCGGGATACGTGGCACCATTGTTACAATCGCGCCGTCGGCAATCGGAACGACCGTCCGTTCGACGAGGTCGACAAGGAGCAGTTCATCCGGATACTTCACCGGGTGGCCGTTCTTTACACGGTACGCGTCGTCGCCTACCAGGTCATGTCCAACCACTTCCACCTGCTGT
>CAYPJN010000047.1:0-10878 GCA_964411055.1 uncultured Lentisphaerales bacterium
TCCCGCTCGGCGGCGATGGTCTTCATCCGCGCGATGTCGCGCCGCATGTGGCGGAGCTGAACCGCCTTCTCGACGGCCACGCCGCTGCGATGCTTCAGGCGCAGGCCGGCCAGCTCGCGCTGCGTTTCGCGGACGCGCGCGTCCAGTTCCGTGTCGCTCAATTCCCTAATGTCCCGTGGCTTCATCTGTGCTCCCGGCGGCCGTGGCCGCCCGTGGCCGGTCTAGCGCTGGCGCGAGACCAATTGCGTCTGGATGCCGATCTTGGTGTCCGCCAGGCGCAGGCACTCGCGCGCCGTGGCCTCCGGCACCCCGCCGATCTCGAAGAGCATCTTGCCCGGCACGATCACGGCCACCCAGAACTCGGGGTTGCCCTTGCCGCTGCCCATGCGCACCTCGATGGGCTTCTTGGTGACCGGCTTGTCCGGGAAGACGCGGATCCAGAGCTTGCCCTTGCGCTTCATGTAGCGGTTCATGGCGATGCGGCAGGCCTCGATCTGGGTGCTCTTGAGCCACCCGCGCGAGAGCGCCTTGATGCCGAAATCGCCGTAGGCCAGCTCGGCGCCCGAGGTGGCGTGGCCGCTGCGGCTGCCCTTGGACTGCTTGCGGTGCAGCACGCGTTTAGGCATTAGGGGCATGGCTCTTCCTCCGTGTTCCGCTGGTCCGCGCCGGCTGGAAATCGTCCCGCTTGCAGATCCAGACCTTGACGCCGATCAGGCCGGCCGTCGTGTGGGCCTCGGTGAATCCGTAGTCGATGTTGGCGCGCAAGGTGTGCAGGGGGACCTTGCCCTCCTTGCTCCACTCGACGCGCGCAATCTCGGCGTTGTTGATCCGTCCACAGCAGCGCACCTTGATGCCGTCGACGCCCATGTCCATGGCGATCTTCTGTGCGCGCTTGATGGCGCGGCGCAGCGCGACGCGCCGCTCGATCTGCTGGGCGATGCCCTCCGAGACGAGCTGGGCGTTGGCGTCCGCGTCGCGCACCTCGTGGATCTCCAGATAGATCTCCTTGCCGGTGAGCGTGGCGAGCGCCTGCCGCACCTGGTCGACGTCGTTGCCGCCCTTGCGGCCGATGACGATGCCCGGCCGCGCCGTGAAGATGTTGACGCGCACGCGGTTGGCGTAGCGCTCGATGACCACCTTCGAGACGGCCGCGCTGGCCAGCCGCTTCATCACGGCGGCCCGGATGGCCTGGTCCTCGGCGAGCAGCTCGCCGAAATGCTTCTTGTCGCTGTACCAGCGCGACCGCCACTGCTTATCCAGGACGACCCGGAATCCGATCGGATTGACTTTCTGTCCCAAGTTCCGCTCCTTCCTAAAAATTACGCGTCCCGACTTTCGGCCAGCACGACCTTGACATGGCAGAGGCGCCGGGCGATGGGGCTGGCGCTGCCGCGGGCGCGCGGCCAGTGGCGGCGCAACCGCGCCCCCTCGTCGAACACGGCCAGTTTGACGCGCAGGCCGTCCACGTCCAGATTGCGGTTGTGCCGCGCATTGGCCATGGCCGCCTTGAGCGTCTTCTCGAGGTGGAAGGCCGCCTTCAGCGGGCTGAACTGCGTCGTCCGCAGCGCTTCCGCGACGGGAAGCCCCTGGACCTTGCGCGCCAGTGGACGGCCCTTCTGAGCCGAGAGGCGCACGTTGCGGGTGATAGCGGTGATTTCCATGAGCGGTCCCCTGCCCCTACTTCGCGGCAACCTTGTTGGTGGTCGTGCCGTGCGAACGGAAGATGCGCGTCGGCGCGAACTCGCCGAGCCGGTGCCCGACCATGTTCTCGTTGACAAAGATGGGGACGTGCTGGCGGCCATTGTGGATGGCGAAGGTCAGGCCGACAAACTCCGGCATGATCATCGAACGCCGCGACCAGGTCTTGATCGGCTGCAAACGCCCGCCCTGGCGCATCTTCTCCACCTTCGCCAACAGCTTGGCCTCCACGTAGGGGCCCTTCTTGATTGACCGTGCCATCGCTTACTTTCTCCGCTTGACGATGTGTCGCGCCGACGTCTTGCGCGGGTTGCGCGTCTTGCCGCCCTTGGCCAGCTGACCCCACGGGGAGCGGGGATGACCGCCGCCCGAGGTGCGGCCCTCGCCGCCGCCCATCGGGTGGTCGACGGGGTTCATGGCGACACCGCGCACCGTCGGACGGATGCCCAGCCAGCGCTTGCGGCCCGCCTTGCCGAGCTTGATGCCGTTCCAGTCGGCATTGCCCACCTGCCCGATGGTCGCCTGGCAGGCCGAACGCACCTGGCGAACCTCGCCGGAGGGCATGCGCAGGCTGGCGAAGGCGCCCTCGCGCGCCATGAGCTGCGCGCCGTTGCCCGCCGAACGCACCAGGCGCGCGCCGGCGCCGGGGACAAGCTCGATGTTGTGAACCGTCAGGCCCAGCGGGATGCGGGCCAGCGGCAGCGCGTTGCCGACGTTGGGCTCGGCATCCGGGCCCGACATCAGCAGGGCACCGACCGTCAGCCCCGCCGGGGCGATGATGTAGCGCTTCTCGCCGTCGACGTAGTTCAGCAGCGCCAGGTTGGCCGAGCGGTTCGGATCGTACTCGATGCTCGCGACGCGCGCCGGTATGCCGGCCTTGTCGCGGCGGAAGTCGACGATGCGGTAGCGCCGCCGCGCCCCGCCGCCCTGATGGCGCGTGGTGATGCGGCCGGCGTTGTTGCGCCCGGCACGCTTGCGCTTGGCCTCGGTCAGCCGGGGTTCCGGACGGTCCGTGGTCAGCTCGCCGAACGTCTGGGATATGCGGAAGCGCAGCCCCGGCGTGCGTGGTTTGTAACTTTTCAGGCCCATGTGTCTACCTTGCCTCCGCGGCGTCAGATCGCCTCGATGCGCTCGCCCTCGCGCACGGTCACGACCGCCCGCTTCGAGTCCGATCCCTGGGCGACGCGCCGGTTGCGCAGCAGGCGCTTGCGCCCGCTGCGGTTCTGCGTGTTGACGGCCAGCACGTGGACGCCGAAAGTCTGCTCGACGGCCGCGCGGATCTCGATCTTGTTCGCGCCGGGCGCCACTTCCAACAGGTACTGGTTGCCGGAGGCCAGCCGCGTGCCCTTCTCCGTCACCTGCACGCGCTTGATGATTTCACCGTGCCTCATGCTTCCACCTCCGGCTTCTGCATGCGCGCGGCCAGCATGTCCAGCGCTTCGCGCGTGGCCACGACCAGGCGCGCGGCAAGCAGGGAGTATACATCGACAGTGTCGGCCCTGGCAACCTCGACCTTGGGCAGGTTGCGCGCCGAAAGCTCCACCGCGGCGTCGCGCCGCGCCGTGACCAGCAGCACGCGCCCCGCGCCGGCCCCCAGCCTGCGCAGCAGGGCGGCCATGCCCTTCGTCTTGCCGTCCGGAACGTCGAAGGCCTCGATGGCCAGGACCTTCTGCCCGCTGATGTGCCCGCTCAGCGCGCGGCGGAAGGCCAGTTGCGCGACCTTGCGGTTGATCTTGGAGCCGTAGCCGCGGGGCTTGGGGCCCATGGCCACGCCGCCGCCGCGCCATACCGGCGACTGGCGTAAGCCGGCGCGGGCGCGCCCGGTGCCCTTCTGCTTCCAGGGCTTCTTGTTGCTGCCGGCGACCTCGCCCTTGGAGAGCGTCGAGGCCGTGCCGGCGCGGCGCGCGTTGAGCGTCGCCACGACCACGTCCTTGACGGCCTGGTCGCCCCGGTCAAGGAGCAGCAGCCCGTCCGCGAAGTCCACCTCGCCGGCGGCCTCGCCCCTGGCGTTGAAAAGATTGATCTTGCTCATGTCGTCCTCATGCCTTACTGAGGGCTTTCCTGACGATGACCAGCCCGCCCGTCGCCCCGGGTACGGCCCCGCGGACGAGCAGCACGTTGTCCTCCGGGCGGAGCTGAATTACGGCGAGGTTGCGCGTCGTGACCCGCACGGCGCCCATGTGCCCGGGCATCGGCTTGCCCTTGCGGATCCAGCCGGGCAGGTTGCGCTCGCCGACCGAGCCGATGCGGCGCTTCGAGTGACCGCCGTGCCCGTGGGGACCGCCGGCCATGCGGAAGCGGCGCACGGCCCCGGCAAAGCCGCGCCCCTTGGTGATGGCCGTGACGTCCACGAGCTTGACGCCCTCGAAGACGCCGACGTTCATCGCATCGCCGACCTTGACGTTCTCGCCCGCGTCGAGCGCGAACTCGCGCAGCTCGCGGCAGGGCGGCACGCCCGCCTTCTCGTAACGCGCCCGCAGCGCCTTCGTCAGGCGCTGCGGCTTCTGGGGCAGGTAGCCCACCTGCACCGCCGCATAGCCCTCGCGCGCCTGCTGCTTGACCTGGACTACCGGGCAGGGCCCGACTTCCAGCACCGTGACGGGCACGAAGCGGCCCTGGCTGTCCCAGACCTGCGTCATGCCCATTTTCCTGCCGATCAACCCATCCATGGTTACCCCACCGCCTTGCTGCATCAGATCCGAATTGAAATGTCCACGCCCGCCGGCAGGTTGAGCTTCTTGAGCTCGTCGACCGTCTTGGCCGTGGGGCTGACGATGTCCAGCAGGCGCTTGTGCGTCCGCATCTCGAACTGGTCCATGGACTTCTTGTCCACGTGCGGACTGCGGTTCACCGTCCAGCGCTCGATGCGCGTCGGCAGGGGCACGGGCCCCACGACCTGCGCGCCGGTCTTCCGCGCGGTGTCGACGATCTCCGTGACGGCCTGATCAAGCACCCGATGATCATAGGCCTGCAACCGAATGCGTATGCGCTGACTTTGCATGCTGTTACCGCTACCTGTTCAATAAGAGATCACGTACCGCCCGGGGCACGACGGCGAAGGCGTCCGGCTCCATCGTGTAGCTGGCGCGCCCCCGCGACAGCGACCGCACGGCCGTCGAATAGCCGAACAGCTCCGCCAGGGGAACCGCCGCCCGCAGGACTTTCGTGCCGCCGCGATCCTGCATGTCGCGCACCTGCCCGCGGCGCGCGTTGACATCGCCGATGATCTCACCGACGTGCTCGGGCGGCGTCACGATGACCAGCCGCATGATGGGCTCGAGCATCTCGGGCTGCGCGGCTTCGGCAGCCGCCCGGAAAGCCATGACCGCCGCCGTACGGAAGGCCGCCGGCACGGCGCTCTCGGGGTCGCCCAGGCGCACCGCCGTGGCGCGCGCCTCCAGATCGATCATCGGATAGCGCGCCAGCACGCCCGTGCTGATGCCGTCCTGCAATCCCTGCACAACCGCCTCGGCCAGGGCCTCGGGCAGGTCGCGGCAGGCCGGACCGGCCACGGCCGCGGCTCCCGCACCGCGCGGGCGCGGCGAGACGGCGACCGAAACCTCCGCGAAGAGGCGCTTGCCGCCCAGCTCGCGGTCGAAAACGTAATGCCCCTCGCCGCCGGCTGTGACCGTCTCGTAGTACGAGACCATCGGCTTGCCGGTGTTGGCCGCGACACCGAATTCCCGGCGCATGCGGTCGACCAGCACACCGAGGTGCAGCTCGCCCATGCCGCTGAGGATCAACTGCCCGGTCTCGGAGTCGGCACGCGCGACGCAGGTTGGATCCTCGTCGCACAGCGCCTGGAGCGCCTGCTCCAGCTTGCCGCTGTCGGCGCGCGAGCGCGGCTCGATGGCGATGGACATCACCGGCTCCGGCGCCTGGATTTTCTCCAGCGCCAGGGGCTGGTGCTCGGTACAGAGCGTGTCGCCGGTGGTCGCGCCCTTCATGCCGGCCAGCGCGCCGATCTCGCCCGAGTGGAGCGTCTCGACATCGTGCTGCGCGCTGGCCTGGAGGCGCACGAGGCGCAGGATGCGCTCGCGCTTGCGCGTCCGGGGGTTGAAGACGTTCTGGCCCTTGCGCAGGGTGCCGGCGTAGACGCGCGCGAAGCAGAGGCGCCCCACGTAGGGATCGGTCGCCACCTTGAAGACCAGCGCCGTGAGGGGCTCCTTGTCGTTGCAGGCGCGCGTGACCGGCGCTCCGCTGCGGACGTCGATGGCGCTGACCGTGGGGCGGTCCGCCGCCGAGGGCAGGTAGTCGACCACGCCGTCGAGCAGGCACTGGATGCCCTTGTTGCGCAGGGCGCTGCCGCAGAAGACGGGCACCAGCCGCGAGGCCAGCGTCGCGCGCCGCAGGGCGGGGGCGAGCAGTTCCGCGGGCAGGTCGGGATTCTCCAGATAGGCCTCCAGGAGCGCCTCGTCCTCGCCGGCCACCAGCTCGACGAGCGACGCGCGGGCGCGCTCGGCGGCGGCGGCAAAGGCTGCCGGAACCGGCCCCTGGTGCACGCTGGCGCCGTTGCCCGACTCGTCGAACGTCAGCGCGCGCATGGTCAGCAGGTCGATGACGCCCGCGAAGCCCTCGGCCTGGCCCATCGGCAGGCAGACAACCGCCGGGACGGCGCCGAGCTTGGCGCGGATCTCCCCGACGACGGCGTCGAAGTCGGCCCCCATGCGGTCCATCTTGTTGACGAAAACGATGCGCGGCACGCGGTAGCGGTCGGCCTGGCGCCAGACGGTCTCGGACTGCGGCTGCACGCCGCCGACGGCGCAGAAGACGCAGACGGCGCCGTCGAGCACGCGCAGCGAGCGCTCGACCTCCATCGTGAAGTCGACGTGGCCCGGCGTGTCGATCAGGTTGATCTGGCGCCCGCGCCAGGCGCAGGTGACGGCGGCGCTGGTGATGGTGATGCCGCGCTCGCGCTCCTGGATCATCCAGTCGGTGACGGTGTTGCCCTCGTCGACGTTGCCGAGGCGATGCGTGCCGCCCGCGTAGAAGAGGATGCGCTCGGTGGTCGTCGTCTTGCCGGCGTCGATATGCGCCACGACGCCGATGTTGCGGACATCGGAAAGCCGCACGGCGCGGCCGCCGCCGGCGGCTGCCGGGCGGGCGCCATGCTGCTCTTTATCCGTGTTTTCCAAGACGGCCTGCATCCCGTGTGTCTTCCGTGCGGCGTCCTACCAGGCGTAGTGCGCGAAGGCCTTGTTGGCCTGCGCCATGCGGTGCGTGTCGTCGCGCTTCTTGATGATGTTGCCCTGCCCCTCGTAGGCCTCGAGCATCTCGAGTGCCACGGCCTTGGGCATGGGCGTGCCGCGGCGCGCGCTGGCGTACTGGGTCATCCAGCGCAGGGCCATCGCGAGCTGGCGGGGGGGGCGGATCTCGACCGGCACCTGGTAGGTCGTGCCGCCGACGCGGCGGGACTTGACCTCGACCTTGGGCTTCATGTTGCCGATCGAGGTGTCCAGCACCTCGAGCGGATCCTTGCCGGTCTTCTCGGCCAGCACCGCGAGCGCGCCGTAGACGATCCGCTCGGCGGTGGTCTTCTTGCCGCTGCGCATCAGGGCGCGCACGACCTTGGCGACCAGCTCGCTGTTGTACTTGGGATCCGGCGTGATGCCGCGCTTGTAAGTTTTACGCTTTCTCGACATGGTGGTTCAACCCCCGCGATTACTTGCCGGCCGCCTTGGCGCGCTTCACGCCGTACTTGGAACGGCTGACCTTGCGCTCGAGCTTGTTCGTGTTGCTGGGGCCGGCCCCGCCCAGCGAGTCGAGGGTGCCGCGAACGATGTGGTAGCGGACGCCCGGCAGGTCCTTGACGCGCCCGCCGCGCACCAGCACGACGCTGTGCTCCTGCAGGTTGTGGCCCTCGCCCGGAATGTAGGCCGTGACCTCGTAGCCCGTCGTCAGGCGCACGCGTGCGACCTTGCGGAGGGCCGAGTTGGGCTTCTTCGGGGTTTGCGTCTTGACCAGCAGGCAGACGCCCCGGCGCTGCGGACAGCGCTTGAGCGCCGGCGACTTGCTTCCGTAGGTCGTCTGCTTGCGGCCCTTGCGGACCAGTTGGTTGATCGTTGGCATTCGGGGTGTTTCCTCCGCTAGCAAAGGGGGTTCAATTTATCAGAACACTGGGCAGGTGACAAGCGCCAAATCAGATGCCGAGCACGTCCTGCGCCTTCTTCTGCGCCGCCTCGGCGGCTGCGCTCATCTCCTCGACCTCGATCGGCTCCGCCAGCGGCACCAGCTTGATGTGCCGGTGCATCGGGAAGCCGGTGCCGCCCGGGATCAGGTGCCCGAGGATGACGTTCTCCTTGAAGCCGCGCAGCTCGTCCACGCGGCCCATCGTGGCGGCGTCGGTCAGGACACGGGTGGTCTCCTGGAAGGAGGCCGCCGAGATGAAGCTGTCGGTCTCGAGCGAGGCCTTCGTGATGCTCAGCAGGGCGGGCTGCGCCTCCGCGGGGCGCTTGCCCTCGGCGGCGATCTGCTCGTTGACCTCGATGAACTGCTGACGCGAGACCTGCTCGCCCCAGAGAAAATCGGTGTCGCCGGGGTTGGTGATGCGCACCTTGCGCAGCATCTGGCGCACGATGATCTCGATGTGCTTGTCGTTGATCTCGACGCCCTGCAGGCGGTAGACCTGCTGCACCTCGCTGACGAGGTAGCGCTGCAGCTCCTGCGGCCCGCAGACGTCGAGGATCTCCTGCGGCACGATCGGGCCGTCGGTGAGCTGCTGTCCCTTGCGGACGCGGTCGCCCTTGAAGACGACGATGTGCTTGCCCATCGGGATCAGGTGCTCCTCGTAGGCGCTGGTCACCTCGTCGCGGATGATCAGGCAGCGGCGGCCGCGCTGGTTCTCGCCGAACTCGACGACGCCCTCGATCTTGGCGATGTCGGCCGCGTCTTTCGGGTGGCGCGCCTCGAAGAGCTCGGCCACGCGCGGCAGGCCGCCGGTGATGTCGCGCGTCTTGCCCTCCTTGCGGGGCGTCTTGGCCAGGAGGCGGCCGGGGGTGACGCGCTCGCCCTCGTGCACCATGACGTGCGCCCCCACCGGGATGTGGTAGTAGCCCAGCACCGACTTGGTCGCTGGGTCGGACACGACGATCTGCGGGTGGAGCGCCTCGCGCGACTCCATGACGACCAGCGTCTGCAGGCCCGTCTGCTCGTCGTGCTCGGTCTGCACCGTGACGTCCTCCTCGAAGTCGTGGAAGCTCACGACGCCGCTCTTCTCGGTCAGCACCGGGACGCTGTGGGGATCCCAGAGGCCGACGCACGCGCCGCTGGCGACGGCGCTGCCGCTGTCGACCATCAGGGCCGTGCCGATCTGCAGCGTGACGCGCTCGAGCTCGCGGCCGCGGGCGTCGCGGATGACGACCGCGCCGTTCTTGTTCAGCACGATGTTGCGGCCCTCGTCGTTGCGGATCACGCGCAGGTCGTCCTCGTAGGTCAGGACGCCCGCGTGGTGCGTGACGATCTCGGGCGTGGCGACGAAGGCCTGCGCCGTGCCGCCGATGTGGAACGTGCGCATGGTGAGCTGCGTGCCGGGCTCGCCGATCGACTGCGCTGCCACGATGCCCACCGCCGTGCCGATCTCGACGAGGCGTCCGGTCGAGAGGTCGCGACCGTAGCACTTGGCGCACATGCCGTGGCGCGCGTCGCACGTCAGGCCGCTGCGGATCCAGACGCGGTCGATCTGCGCCGCCTCGATGCGCGCGCAGGCGGCCTCGTCGATCTCCTGGTCGGCGGCCAGCAGAACCTCGCTGGTGGCGGGATGGATGATGTCGTGCAGCGCCGTGCGGCCCAGGATGCGCTGCCGCAGCGGCAGGTTGCCCTCGCCCTCGGTGCTGGTCTCGATCTCGATGCCGTTGACCGTGTTGCAGTCCTGCATGACGATGTTGACGTCCTGCGCCACGTCCACGAGCTTGCGCGTCAGGTAGCCGGCGTCGGCCGTCTTGAGCGCCGTGTCGGCCAGACCCTTGCGGGCGCCGTGCGAGGAGATGAAGTATTCGAGGACGCTCAAACCCTCGCGGAAGCTGGCGGTGATGGGGTTCTCGATGATCTCGCCCGAGGGCTTGGCCATCAGGCCGCGCATGCCGGCGAGCTGGCGGATCTGGGCCTTGGAGCCGCGCGCCTTGGAGTCGACCATCATGAACACGGGGTTGGCCTCGGCCGGCTGGGGCGTCTCGGGCGAGATGTTCCGGTCGATGGCCACGAACAGGTCCTCGGCGATCTTCTCGTGGGTCGTGGTCCAGATGTCGACGATCTTGTTGTGGCGCTCGCCCTCGGTGATCACGCCGATCTGCGTCTGCTGCTCGACCTTGCGCACCTCTTCGCGCGCCCGCGCCAGCAGCGCGTCCTTGGCGGCGGGGCGGATCATGTCCTTCAGGCCCATCGAGACGCCGGCGAGGCAGGCGTGCTCGAAGCCCAGCGCCTTGAGGTCGTCGAGCACGCGCACCGTGACCGCGTGTCCCGCGACCTGGTGGCAGAGGAGGATCAGATCGCCGAGCTTGCCCTTGTCGACCTTCTCGTTGACGAATCCCAGTCCTTCCGGCCAGACCTCGTTGAAGAGCACGCGGCCGACCGTCGTCTCCAGCAGCTTGGCGTCCTTGCGCCCGAGGCGCGTGTCGCGGCCGAAGTCGGGGTTGCGGTAGCGGATGCGCGAGTGCACATTGACATGCCCCTCGGCGCGCGCCAGCATGACCTCGGCGGCGGAGCCGAAGAGCGGCAGGTGCTCCTGCGGCCCGAAGGGGTTCTTGCCGGCCACGCGCCCGTGGAGCTTGTCCTGCTGCGCGGCGACCGTCAGGTAGTAGATGCCCAGGGCAATGTCCTGCGTGGGCGTCATGATCGAGCGTCCCGAGGCCGGCGAGAAGATGGAGTTCGACGCCAGCATCAGCAGGCGGCTCTCGATCTGCGCCTCGACCGAGAGCGGCACGTGCACGGCCATCTGGTCGCCGTCGAAGTCGGCGTTGAAGGCCGTGCAGACCATCGGGTGGACCTGGATGGCCTCGCCCTCGATCAGCACGGGCTCGAAGCTCTGCACCGAGAGGCGGTGGAGCGTCGGGGCGCGGTTGAGCATGACGGTCTTGCCCTTGATGACCTCCTCGAGCGCCTCCCAGACCTGGTCGTCGTGGCGCTCGATGAGCTTGCGCGCGCTGCGGACGGTGTGGCAGATGCCGAGGTCCTTGAGGCGGCGGA
>CAYPJN010000048.1:0-10831 GCA_964411055.1 uncultured Lentisphaerales bacterium
CGGGCTGTTCGTATATCCCGCCATCAACCCCCTCAAGACGCCCGTGGCCCTCGCCCGGGCCGTGCAGGAACGTCTGCCAGCGGATCGGCCGCTGCTGCTCTACGACATGAACGACGAACTCCCCGCCTACCACTCCAACCGCCGTGGCGAAACGGTACATACGCCGGAGGAACTGTTCGCCGCCATGGAACGCGAACGGCACGGGGTCGTCCTATTTCATAAGCTCATTTTCGACGCCTGGCCCACCAATGCGCCGCCCCTTGTTGGTGTGGTTCGCGAATTCAGCTTCGGCAGCAAGCACTATGTCTGGCTGGAGTTCAACGCTCCCGACGCCGGCCCGTCATCCCGGGAAGCAACCCGTCCCTCGCGCCTTGAAGACTACGCCGCGCCATGATCGGGCAGTACTTCCAACAATATTCACGTCACCCGTCATAACGCCTCCCCGTCCCCGACATAACGCGCTTGGGCCGACGGTAGCGTTGTGCTAGAATCTCTGCAAATTCCACTGTAGCCTGCTTTTATGGAATCAGGATGCCGCGCATGCAGAACCGCAGAGGAGACTAGCGATGCTACATGTCAGAAAGTACCCTGCGTCCGCGGCGCGCGCACGCGCGGCGGTCATGCTGCTCGCCGGATTCGGCGCGGCACTCGCGGCCCGGGCGGAAACCTACTTCCTTGAAAACTTCCGCAACTACACCGACCGTGCGCCGGGGACAGCCGTCGGGTGGGTCGCCAACGACGCCGTCTGGGCGACCGAGGCCACTCTCAACGCAAAGTCGGCGGTGGAGACGTTCATCTTCGAGCAGTTCAAGCCGGAGAAGACGGCCGCGGACTTCGCCCTTTCAACCTACGATCTCGCCTTCCGCTTCAGCCTCAACGGCAAGGACTCGCCGCCGCCGTTCTCCGTTGTGATCCGCGCTCCCGATGGCCGGGACGCCGTCATCACCGTCTCGCGAACCAATGTCACGGTGTCCGGCACGGGCGGGAACGCGAAAGCCGGTCTGGACGACCTCAAGGGCGACCGCTGCTACTTCCACCTGAAGGTGAAGAATAACGCGGCGGATCTCCATATCGCCGCCAACCGCGTCTTCAAGAAGGTCATCTCCTTCGGCCTCCCGAAGCTCGTGTCGTTCAACCTTAAGCTGGCGCCGGAGGCGAACCTCTCGATCGGCGACATCGCGCTCACCTCCCCCGTGCCTCTGCTGGACTTCTCCGCCAAGCGGCTCTACGCCGATTTCAGGAGCCTCCGCGACGACGTCGGACTCAAGGGGGCCACCCCGACCCGGAAGGTCGTACTAACGGGCGACGGCGACGGTGTGAAGTTCCGTCATGGACATCCGGAAAATCCCATCACGATGACCCTCTTCTGGAACGACGGCTCCCAGGAAACCCACGCGTTCGCGCTCAGCGGCGAAGACGGAATCTCCCTTGGCAAACTGGCCTCCGTGCGCACACGTCCCGAGATGCGCCGCTTCGAATGCCCGCAATACAAGGTGCCGGCTGCCTTCGACCTGCGGCGTGAATGGAACGATCTCCCGAAGGCCTCCGAGCTGCCTCTCGATGTGGATTTCCAGCGACAGCCGGACGGAACCGTGAGCCTGTGCTTCGACGGCCATTTCTCGGCCAGTCTCGTCAAGAAGATCGAGACAAAAGACCCGGCCGACAAGAAGAAGGTCGTCGCCACCCAGTACGTCACGCTGAAAAGCATCGCGTTCGATTTCCCGGTTCCCACGCCGGTCAAGATCAAGAAACCTCAGACCGCGATTGACCGCGCCAGGTATCTGGCGCTCGACATCGGCGTGAATCCGCGCGCCAAGGCGTTTGTCGACGCGAAGAGCAGCCTCAAGTCCGGTCTCCACGATTTCAACGGGGTGCCCGTGGTCGTGGTCGAACCGGTCTCCTCGTCGGATGTCGGCATCTGCCGACAGGGCGTCGGCAACTGGGCGCTGGAAGTGGAGGAGTATCACGGGCGCGCCGCCAACGAGGGCTTCCCGTGCGAGATCCACTACGCGTTGCCGGTCGCGCCCTACACCAGGGCGTGGATCGTCTGCGCGATCGATCCCGACAAAACGAAAGACCCCGTGCTCGTCACCCGCTTCGGGCGCTATGTCTTCAACGGCAGCGGCGGCAACATGATCGCGGACACGGTCTTCGAGATGCCGGGCGACGGTACGATTCCGCCCAACCTGAAGCCGGTCGGCACGGTGAAGCACAAAGGTGTGGACGTGCCGCTCTATCTGCTCGATCTTCCGCTCAACCTCGGCACACGGCTCGACCTGTCCAATTCGGGCGGCAATATCTCCTTCGAGTTCGTCGGGAAACTCTGGGAGAACTTCGAGCAGCTCGACAACTCGATGAAGCCGGATCCGAGTTCCACGAGCGCGTTCCAAATCTTCGGCGTCACGCTCGAGATGGCGGACGTCGCGATGGACATCCGCGAGAGCCAGCCGGGCAACGTCTTCACGGCGGACGAGAAGGCCGCGACGACCGTCGTGCTGAAAGCGCGGACCGACGGCGCGCAAGGCGCCGTCTCGTGGGTCGCGCGGGATGTCGACGGAAGGGAGGCGTTCAAGGGGGAGAAGCGGTACTCGATAGCCAAGTTCGGCGGGGACGAGGATATCGTGATCCCGTTGAAGGCGGGAGTCGGGTACTATGACCTGGAAATCACACTGCGGGACCGGCACGGCAGCGCGCAACTGGTTCACCCGGCGCGCTTCGCGATCCTCCCCAGGGACGAACGCCAGGCGACGATCGCCGAGTCGCCCTACGCGACCTGGTGGTTCGGCTACAACCACGGCAGCACCGGCGACCCGAAGCTCGGCGGGCCGCTCCTCCGCAAGGCCGGCATCCGCAAGAGCGGCTGGATGGCGCTGAAAGGCGAGGACTCCAGGCGGTACAAGGCCGGCGCCAGCGGCCAGGTTATGCTCCCGCTGAACGAGTGGGCCAAGATCGACGACAAATTCAATTTCCCCGATGCGGACGTGGCGAAGGCCGTGCGGACCATCTCCAGCGCGTTGACGAACAATCCGGACACGACGTTCCTGGTCTGGCACGAGAGCGCGCCGGGCTACGGGATACCCGAGGAGTTGCTGGGGCTGCCCGTTCCCGCGTCCGACGAGACCATGGCCAAGCGCACCGCCCGGGTCGGCCGGTTCATCCGCGCCGTCGGCCTGTTCAGGGACAGGCACTTCCCGCGCAGCCGGTATCCCGGCATGAAGATCCAGATCGGCAACTCCAACACGTCCGTCGGCGCGGCGACCCTGCCATTCCGGGGCGGCGCGAAAGCCGCCGACATCGATTACATAGGCATCGAATGCGCCGCGCAGGTCATCGCTCCCGAGAGACTTTCGGAAATCGGCCTCCAGGGGCAGATGATCTCCAAGGACATCGCGACACTCCTCACCGGACAGGAGGCGAAACTTAACGGGACGTGGGAGTTCACCTACCGATGCGAACGCGACATGGGCGAGCAGCAGCAGGCGGAATGGTACATGCGCGATGTGCTGATCTGCCTCGCCCATGGGTACATCTACATCAGCCCGGGACTGATGATCGACTGCTCGACCGGGTACTACAACGGGCTTTGGGGCGCCTCCGGCATCATCACGCGCATGCCTTACCTGTATCCCAAACGCGCCTACGTGGCCTATGCGGCGCTGACCTCGGTCCTGGACGCCGTCAAGCTCCGGCGCCAGGTGCCCACCGGATCGACCACGGTCTACGCGTTCGAATACGAGCGCCGGCACGACAAGCAGCTCGCCACGGCGCTCTGGGCGGCCCGCGGCGCCGCCGATTTCGAGATCACGTTCGAAAGAAGGGCGCGCGTGCGCGTGTTCGACATGTACGGACGCGAGTCGAAGGCCTCCGGCAAGACGATCACCGTCCACGCCGGCGAATCCCCGGCCTACATCCTGACGGACCGGGCGATCGAGGGCATCGCGATGAAGAACCGCACCTTCCCGAAGGACATGCGGAAGGCGGCCAAGGCGTCGATCGGGTCGTCGTTCGACACGCTCGGGCTCATCGAGCCGGCGCTGGTTCCCGATCCAATCATCGAAACCAGGACCACCTCGTATCTGCCAGTCATGAAGCCCTCCGACGCGTTCCAGGTGTCGCAGACGAACGATCCGGTGCAGGGCGCGGCGATAGCGGTCGCCCTGGATCTCGGCAAGAACGCCAAGGTCGGCAAGTACGTCACGGAATACACGACGCTGCGCCTGAAGAAACCCGCGCCCATTCCCGGCAATCCCGCGGCCGTCGGCATCTGGGTGAAGGGCAACTCCAACTGGGGGCAGATCCGCTTCGAGATCGAAGACGCGGGCGGCGAAGTCTTCAAGAGCATTTCCACCGACGGCTGGGGTTGCGACGTCCTCGATTGGCCCGGCAACCTCTGCGTCAATTTCGACGGCTGGACGATCGTCTCCCACCCGCTCCGGGCGACCAGTCTGTTCAACGACCACAGTCCCGGGCCGGTCAGCGAGCAGTGGGTCTCGGACGGCGGCGACAAAACGATCCAGACGCCGATCAAGATACGCGCGGTCACGGTGGGCATGAACCGTCAGAAGCTCGATATCACCGACTTCAAGCCTGCCGTCCCGGTCATCCTGCTGAAAAACGTGTGCGGGCTCGATGAATAGCCCGCAACGCGCCGGATGCCCGCGAGTCAACTGTGAAGCGCCAGAGCCGCGCGCGGTCGCGGGGCGATGCGTAGCCGATGCCGACCCGCGGCGATGCCGCGTGGCCGCAGCGGAAGCCGTCGTCCTCCAGCCAGAGCCGCCGCGAGCGCGTCAGATCCTCGCGGTTGAGCCCGCGCGTGATGCGCAGCGCCCGCGTGAGACGTCCCGGCCCCGCGTGTCCCTCGACGCCGCGCACGAGCACCGCCTCGGGAAAGCCATCCTTTCCGGTAACGATGTTGAACATCTCGTGCATGCCGTAGCAGAGGTAGACGTAGGCATGGCCGCCGTCGGCATACATCACGTCGGTCCGCAGTGTCCGTCCGCGGCTCGCGTGGCAGGCGGTATCGTCCTCGCCGTGGTAGGCCTCGGTCTCGGTAATGCGCAGGCGCACCACGCGCCGCCCGAGCCTGCGGCACAGCAGCTTGCCGAGCAGTTGCGGCGCCAGTTCGGGCGCGGAACGCCTGAAGAAATCCCGGTCAAGCCGCCGCATGGCTCCTATCCTTTCGCGTCGACAGTGGATGCGCCTGTCACGGAACCGAGCTTAGCAGACCGGCCGCGGATTGCCATCACATTCGAGCGGGGTTGAAACGTTCGGCTGAAGGCGCAACAGGAATTTCAGAGAAATCGCGCTTGCACATCAAGGGGATTTGCGCTACAGTTTTCCTCACCTGCGGCGTGTCTGGAGCTGGTCTCCCCGTTGCGGCTTTGGTCTCCGCGTGTCCACCAGCCACAGTTGGAGCTCGAACCCGCTTGACTTTTACGGACGGGACAGGCATATTCACCGCCGTAAAACAACGACTAGAGCAACGACAAGGCAAGCTGGGCAAGGACTCCGAGCCGAACATGAGCCAAATCGACAAGACCGCGATCCGCAAGGCCTTCCAGCGTCACGAGAGTGACACGGGATCGAGCGAAGTGCAGATCGCCCTGCTGACCAAGAAGGTGGAGGCGCTCACCGAGCACCTCAAGACCCACAAGAAGGACGTAAGCTCGCGCTACGGCCTGATTCGCATGGTCAGCGCGCGACGCCGCCTCCTTGACTACCTGAAGCGCAAGAACGAGCCGCGCTACCAAAGTCTGATCAAGGAACTCGGCATCCGTCGCTAGGCCCGTGCGGTTCGCGCCGCTTCCCCCCCCTTGATGCCCGCGGTCGGGCAGGCCTGTCCCGCGCGGACGGGCGGAAGGGGGAGGCGGCAGATTTGCGGTCTGTCGCCGCATCCTTGCAGTGCCTTCCCGGCACGCCTTGTCCAGGAAAGGACACACATGAACCAGGCAACCTCCGTTTCTGCCGAGATCGGCGGGCGGGCGATCACCATCGAGACCGGACTGCTCGCGCTCCAGGCGGCGGGCTCCGTCACCGTGCGGCTAGCCGACACGATCCTCTTCTCGGCCGTCTGCAACACCGACGCCCCGCGCGAGGGCATCGACTACTTTCCGTTGCAGGTCGACTACCGCGAGAAATACTATGCCGCCGGCCGCTTCCCCGGCGGCTACTTCAAGCGCGAGTCGCGACCTAGCGACCGCGAGACCCTTATCGCCCGCCTGACCGACCGTCCGATCCGCCCCCTCTTCCCCGAGGGCTACTACAACGACGTCCAGATCATGAACATGCTGCTCTCGTCCGACGGCGAGAACGATCCCGACGTCCTCAGCGTGCTCGCCGCCAGCACGGCGCTGCACCTCTCCGAAATTCCCTTCTACGGGCCGATCGCCGCCGTGCGCATCGGACGCATCGACGGCGCCTGGGTGATCAACCCGACCCACGCGCAGCGCGCGAAGAGCGATCTCGACCTGATGTACGCCGGGACGCGCGACCGCTTCCTGATGATGGAAGGCGGCGCCGACGAAATCGCCGACGAGGACTTCCTCGCCGCCATGAAGGCCGCCCAGGCCGAAGTCGTCAAGCTCGTCGACCTGCAGATCGCGCTGCGCCGCCAGCTCGGCAAGCCCGACAAGGTCATCGTAGAGACTCCGCCCAGCAGCGAGAAGATGGACTGCCTGCGCCAGGCCGGCGGCGACGATCTGCGCGCCGCGCTGCGCATCCCCGGCAAGCTCGAGCGCCAGGAGAAGGTCGGCGCCGTCAAGGCGGCCCTCAGGGCGCGCCTGGCCGAGGCCTTCCCCGAGGTCACGGACAACGACTTCATGCGGCTCTTCGACGCCCTGGAGATCGAGACCGTCCGCAGCAACGTGCTAGACCACGGCGCGCGCATCGACGGCCGCGCCGCCGAGGCGCTGCGCCCCCTCTCGGCGCAGGTCGGCCTGCTGCCGCGCGCGCACGGCTCGGCGCTCTTCAACCGCGGCGAGACGCAGTCGCTCGGCACCGTGACGCTCGGCACCAAGCAGGATGTCCAGGAGATGGACGCGATCGTCGGCGGCGAGAAGGAGAAGCGCTTCATGCTGCATTACAACTTCCCGCCCTACTCGGTCGGGGAGGTGCGCCGCATCATGGGCCCCGGCCGCCGCGAGATCGGCCACGGCGCCCTCGCCGAGCGCTCGCTGCGCCCGGTCATCCCCGCCGACTATCCCTACACGGTCCGCGTTGTCTCGGACATCATGGGCTCGAACGGTTCCTCATCGATGGCCAGCGTCTGCGTCGGCACGCTTGCGCTGATGGATGCCGGCGTGCCGATCAAGGCGCCCGTGGCGGGCATCTCGGCCGGTCTCTTCACCAGCGCCAACGAGTCGAAGAAGATCGTCGTCACCGACATCCTCGGCGCCGAGGATCACTGCGGCGACATGGACTTCAAGGTCTGCGGCACCCGCAAGGGCATCACCGGCTTCCAGGTCGACCTGAAGGTCCGCGGCCTCACCTGGGACATCGTCGAGGAGGCGCTGCGCCAGACCCGCGCCGGCCGCCTCGCGATCCTCGACTTCATGCAGGGCGTCATCGCCGAGCCGCGCAAGGAGCTCTCGCCGCACGCGCCGCGCATCACCACGATCATGATCCCGGTCGACAAGATCGGCGGACTGATCGGCCCCGGCGGCAAGAACATCCGCCGCATCACGGAGCTCTCGGGCGCCCAGATCGACATCGAGGAGGACGGCACCGTCTCGATCTTCGCCAGCAACGGCGAGGCGATGGCGCTGGCTGTACGCGAGGTCGAGGCCATCTCGATGGAGCCCGAGGAGGGCCGCATATACGAGGGTACCGTCACCGGCATCAAGGAGTTCGGCGCCTTCGTCGAGATCCTCCCCGGCCAGGACGGACTCTGCCACATCAGCGAGCTGGCCGACACACGCATCCGCGCCGTCGAGGACGTCTGCAAGGTCGGCGACAAGATGTGGGTCAAGGTGATCGCGGTGGACGACCGCGGCCGCGTCAAGCTGAGCCGCCGCGAGGCCATGCGCGACCGCGACAAGGCCGCCGCCGCGCCCACGGCCTGACCAAGGGGCTGGTTCAGGGTTCAGGGGTCAGGGTTCAGGGGTCAGGGGATCCCTGAACCCTGTCTGTTTACAGTGGCCACGGCCATGGCCGCGATCCCCTCGCCGCGTCCGATGGCCCCAAGGCCTTCGACGGTGGTCGCCTTTACCGAGACCGCTTCGGGGGTTACGCCCAGCGCCTCGGCCAGACGCGCGCGCATGTCCGCTATGTGCGGCGCCAGACGCGGCGCCTCGGCCATGACCGTGGCATCCACGTTGCCTACCCGCCAGCCGCGCGTGGACAGCCGCGCGATAACCTGGCGCAGCAGGTCGAGGCTGTCGGCATCCTTCCAGCGCGCATCGGTGTCGGGAAAGTGTTTTCCGATGTCACCGTCGGCCACCGCGCCCAGGAGCGCGTCCATGACGGCATGCGTCAGCACGTCGGCGTCGGAGTGGCCCAGCAGTCCCAGGGCATGCGGGATTTTCACGCCGCCCAGCACGAGCGCCCGGCCCTCCGCCAGGCGGTGCGTGTCATAGCCGATTCCCGTGCGCTGCATATGGCTGAGGGCTACGGCGCCGGCACGTAGACGTTCCAGGGAATGGGTGCGCCACGTCCGCCGGGGCGCAGGTAGATGGCGCTTGTGGCGAAGCCCGCGGGCGGCGCGGGCGGCGTGACGCCGGCCGGAATCTCCAGCGCGGCCCGCCGGGGCGACGCGGCAACCGCGGACACCGACGCAACCGCGGGCGCCGCCGCGGAGGAAGGCACGGCCGCGGGCGCGGGCGCTGCCGTCGTGACCGCGGGCGCCGCCGCCACTGCGACGGACGCCGCCGGAGTTGGCACGGCGGATACGGTGGCACCGGCAGTCGCGCCAGGTACGGCGGTACCGGCGGACACGGCGTAACCGGCAGTTCCGGTGGAAGGCACTGCCGCTGCGGGCGCGGCGGGCGCGGCGGACGCAGTTGGCGGTACCTCGCGCGCGGCGGGCGCGGCGGACGCAGTTGGCGGTACCTCGCGCGCGGCGCTTCGCTCGCGCGTCAGCGCGGCCAGCGCCTCCCCGAGCCGTTGCATCTCGCGTTCCAGCGCCGCGGAGGCGGTCGGCGCCGGGGCGGCCGCCGGCTGAACCACCGCCGCCGTCTGCGACTCCAGCCTGTGCCACAGCCGCTCCTCGCGCTCCTTCATGAAGTTGAACAGCAGGATGCCGGCAGCCAGGAAGACGGCTATCAGAACGACGACGATGCCGGCGAAGAGCGACGTGACCAGCGCCACGCGGCGGCGCGCCCGGAGGCGTTCCGACTCCAGGTACTCCTGGAACGCCTTTAGTACCGGGAAGCTGTCCGGCCCCGAATGCGTCGCGGCCTGGTGCAGCGAGACCAGGGCACCCGTGGCGTCGATGTCCGGCGGCTGGTCACCCTGGGGAAGCGGCGGCAGCCCGTAGGCGGACTCGACCCGCGCCGAGGCGGTGCCGTTGACCGGCTGTCTGGGAGGGATGTCGGACATGGGAAGACTTTACGATATTGCCACGGCCGATGCAATGCCGCTGTGTCATGTGTCATTCAGGGGCATCCAACCGAACACCCGAGCGTTTTGCATTGACCCGGCGCGGCGATTCCGCGATGTTATCGCCATGACATCCCCTGTAGACAGCCCTTCCGGCCACGCGCACCTGGATCATGCGCGCCAGGTGTTCGACGTGGAGATCGAGGCCCTGCGCCGTACGCGCGCCGCGCTGGACACGGCCTTTGAGAAGGCGGTCGGGCTGATGCTGGCGGCCGTCGCGCGGCCCGCCAAGATCGTGGTGACCGGCGTCGGCAAGAACCTGCCGGTCGCCGAGAAGATTTCCGCCACCCTCGCAAGTACGGGATCCACCAGCGTCGTTCTCAACCCTGTCCAAGCCATGCATGGCGACCTCGGCATCCTCGCCGCCGGCGACGTGCTGCTGGCGCTGAGCTTTTCGGGCACGTCGGACGAGATCCTGGCGCTGATCCCCGCCGTCCGCCGTCTCGGGGTGCCCGTCATCGCCCTCACCGGCTGCCGCGACAGTCCCCTGGCCGCCTGCAGCGAGGTCGTCCTGCCGGTGGTCATCGACCGCGAGGCGTGCCCCTTCAACATGGCGCCGACCGCCAGCACGACCGCCACCCTGGCGCTGGGCGACGCCCTCGCCATGGTGCTGCTCGAGGCGCGCGGTTTCAGGCGCCAGGACTACGCGCGGCTGCATCCCGCCGGCGCCATCGGACGCACACTGCTGACGCGCGTCGCGGACATCATGCGTCGCCCCCCGCATGTCGCGGTGGTCCCCCGCGGGGCCAGCGTCCAGGACGCCGTCCTGGCCATGACCCGATCCAAGAGCGGCTCGGCCTGCGTCGTCGACGACGCCAACCATCTGGCGGGCATCTTCACTGATGGCGACCTGCGGCGCCACCTGACCGCCACACCGGATCTGCTGACGCGTCCGGTCGCGGCGGTCATGACCCGCGAGCCCATCCGCGTCGCGGCGGATCAGCTCGCGGTGGACGTGCTGCAGCTCTTCGAGCGGCACCAGATCGACGATCTACCCGTGGTCGACGCGCAGGGCAGCCTCGCCGGGTGCATCGACATCCAGGATCTTCCGCGCCTCAAGATTCTCTAGCCTACGGCGTCCCGACCGGCCGCGCGTCGAGTTCGCGGCGCACGTCGCTCCACGACGGCAGGACATGATCCAGGATCGCGTAGAACCGCGTATTGTGCGGCGGCACGATGAGGTGCACCAACTCGTGCACCACGACATACTCCAGGCAGGCCGGCGGACGCCGGACCA
>CAYPJN010000049.1:0-10801 GCA_964411055.1 uncultured Lentisphaerales bacterium
CTTGATGTCGTAATTGACGATGAAGTCCAGCTCCTCGTCCGTGAAGCCGTAGTGGCCGCGGATGAAGGCGTCGGCGTCCCGCAGGACGGCGGGTTCCTCCGGCGGGGGCATGCCAAGCCGGGGATACCGCGACTTGACGGCGGCCGGGATGGCCTTCTCGCCGGCGAACACATTGACCGCCAGCGTGCGCTGGACATAGTCGAAGAGCCGGAGCGCGGTCTCCCGCTCGATTCCCAGCCCCGCCAGCGTCACGAGATCCGCGCGCCGCGTGAGGTGGAAGAGCCCCCGGTAATTGTAGTTGCCCACGTACTTCCCGGCATTCTTCTTGAAAACCAGCGCCTCGTTGCGCCGGGCATCGAGCAGCCACCCCAACCGGCCTAGAAGTGCGAAAACCGGCTGCGGCAGCGTCCCCAGAGCCGCCAGATAATCGGCAATTATCCAACTGGTCACATCAAACCCGTCGCCCCGTGTCAACCAGTACCAGAAGTAAAGCTCGCCCGCCAACGACGCAAGGGCCACGCTGGCGGCGTCGGCGCTGGCCATCGGCAATCGGTTGCTTTTGGTGGAAGGAACTTCATCTATAGAATCGGCATCCAGACAGGGGGGAGGTGCGAGTGATACTGAAACGAAATTCGCGGCCACGGATGAAAAAAACAATCGCGCATTCTCTGATTTCGGCTTGCCAAAAAGACAAAGCGGACGACTCTGATAATTATCTATCAGTCGCGCGAATAATTGTCCCAAACCGGCAGCAACTTTTGGGATGCCAATATCTGGCAATTTCGTTGTGGAAATGTGCGCATATGTCACTGTGCTAAAAAGATGCTCTCGTGATTCCGTCCTCCATCGAAACATTGGCGATACGAAGATCTCAGATGGAGACTGATTCACGCCTATGCAAATCGTACAACGTTGGCGAACGCCATCGAACAAGGCTCCAGGAATGCGGTCATAAGATGAGAACCATGTGCAATGGTTCAAGGTTAGGGCGCTGCGAAGAGCCTTGAAATCTCCACTAAAGGTAACCGACACGGGCACAATGATTCCGTATCGACTGCTTTCGCATGCTAACAGAAGCACTCGCAGCATGACATGGCCATACAGGTCCGGCAGCAGCTCCTTGCCTGGGAATGCGTAGGGTACGGTTCCCGTCGCCACGTACGGGGGATTGCCGATAACCACGTCGAAGCCGCCGCGGTCGGCGATGATCTCGTAGAACTCGGAGTACCAGTGGAAGGGCTGATGGGTCTGCTTCCATTTCCTGTGGGCGCGGTTGTTTTCCAGGGATTCCCGGGTTATTTTGATGTTGTACCGGGTCTTGGCCAGGGCGATGTCCAGCTCGGTGTTCAGTTCGGCCAGTTTGCGCGAGTAGGCCTCCTTGGCGTCGTGGAAGGCGGCGCTGCCCATGTTGTCGTCGAGCTGCATGGCCTTGAAGCGGGTGTAGACGAGGGCGACGTCGGAAGCCTTGGTGTCGATTTGCTGGTAGACGTCGTCGAAGAGGTTGAGCTGCCCCTGCGGCTTGAGCCCCTCCTTGACATCGGCGGGCGAGGCGAAGCCGACGAGCGTGTTGCCGCAGCGGATGTTGAAGTCGATGTCGGGCAGCGGGTCGAGGCCGAGGTTCTCGGCGCGCTTGTCCACGTCGACCACGGCGACCATCTTGAGGAAGAGCCGCAGCTTGGCGATCTCGGTGGCCTCGCGCATGATGTCCACGCCGTAGAGGTTGCGCAGGATGATGCTCTTGTAGATATAGTGCTGGATGTTGCTGCGGTACTTGTTCCTGATCTCGGCCAGTTCCGCCGTGAACAGGTTCGCGTTGGCCTGGTGGAAGGCCTGCATCCGGTCGATGCAGGTCTCGTAGAGCGGCTCGAGGATGTTGAGGGCGGCGAACAGGAAGGCGCCGGAGCCGCAGGTGGGATCGAGCACGGTGAGACGGCGCAGGGCGTCGTAGAAGTGGCGGATCAGCAGGTGGTCGTCGGTCCGCGCCAGCAGATCCTCGGCGAGGCGGCGGAGATCGAGGTTGTGCGTGACCAGGTCGTTGACGGAGGCGATTCCGCCGTCGGCGATGGTCTGGCGGAGCGCGGCGCAGCGCCGGCGGCGGGCGACCGTCTCGCGCCAGATTTCCGTGGGCAGGGCGTAGTGCTCGGCGGCGGGGGCGTTCCAGGCGGCGCGGCGCCCGCGCAGCGGCGCGCCCGCGTCCGGCTCCAGGCCCCCGGCGACCCCGGGGGGCAGCGGGAGGTCCACGCCCTTCTTGACGGCGTCGTGGATGTAGGTGTCGCCGCTGGCGCGGAGCAGCTTCCACACGGAACCGCCGGGCTTGAAATGGCGGGCGGATGCCGTCCCGGCCACCGCATCGAAGAGGAACGGGATGATGCAGTTCCGGGCGATGTAGCCGGTGATGTCCTCCTTGGTGTAGTACGCGCCCATCCGCGAGCGGTCGTTGATGTACTGCTCGAAGATATAGCCGAGGACATCGGGGTTGATGTCGCGGCCGCTGGCGGTGAGGCGCGTGTCGAGATGCCAGTTCCACTTGTCGAAGAAGGCGAAGAGCGACTCGAAGGCCTCGTCGGGGATATCGAGTGCCTCGTGCCGTCGCTCGATGGCGTGTTCTTCAAAGAGGCCGCCGTTCAGATAGGGGATGCGGCCGAACTCGGCCACGAAGGCCGGGTCATGGCGCGGCAGGTTGAGGCCGTTGCGGAACAGCGCCATCAGGAACGCCTTGTAGAAGCTGCCGTAGAAGGCGTCGCGGCCGCGCCGTTCGCGGGTCAGGCGGAGCCGGGTCTGCAGATAGTCGAAGTCGAAATCCAGAAACCCCTTCTTCTGGATGAAGTAGCAGAACATCAGCCGGTTGAGCATGACCGAGGCGTACCAATGCCGGTCCGCCTCCGCGGCCGGCGGCAGCCCCTGGATGAAGGCGGCGAAGGCCAGGTGCTGCTGCTGGAACCCCTTGTAGAAATCCTTGGTGATGCGGGCGGCGTTGACGGCGAAGGCCGCCTGCACGCGGGCCGTGACATCGACGATGAAGACGGACTCGTCGAGGCGGAAGCTGATGGCCTCGATCTTCTCATAGAGAAAGGCGGCCTGGTCGGGAGAGGCGTATTCGAGGGCCACGAGCTCGCGCTTCTCGGCCGTTTTGACGGGCACCAGCCACAGGTGACGGCAGGGGGTGCCGGTCCGGACGATGACCAGGATGTAGTCGTTGCCGTATTTCCTGAGCTGGAGGTCGATGTTGCGGCGCGTGGCGGGCGGGGGCCATTCGTCCACTTCGCAGACATAGGCATGGAACCCGCACTTCTGCGCCACCTCGTGAATAGTGAGGCTCGCGGCGTCCACGGCCAGTGCCAGCGGGCCGTGCGCGGCGGGACGATCCCAGCCCATCTCGTTGAAGAGCCGCCTGAAATCGGCAGCGATCAGGCAGTCGTTGAAGAGCGGGCGGGTCATGAAGGCTGGCCTTGGGGTTGGGGCTCTGCATTCCCGGCGCAGGATCCGGCCGGTGTGTCGCCGGGTGAAGCGGGCGACGCCTCGTTCCGCAACCCCATGGAGCAGATGATGCGGGGCTCCCGTCCGCCTGCGTCCGCGTCCTCGGTGGTGAAGCACAGTTCATCGCGCTTGTGAAGGTCGAGCACCGTTTCCACGATCTCCTCGGCCGGCCGCCCGCGCTTCAGCATCTGGCCGAGGATATACTTGGCGTTCTCGCGCAGGGGGAGGTTGTAGATGTTGTCGGCGGCCTGCTTGAGCGCGTCGGTGGCAAACAGGGTGTCCTCCCGGTCCCGCAGGTAGCCGTCGAGGAAGGTGTAGAGGCGGTATTTGGTGCCGGCGCGCGACCCGAGCACGCCCATCGTGGTCGGCTTCGCATCGCGGATCCCCCGGATGGCTCCCGCCACCAGTTCATGGTGGGTGGCCAGGGGCGGCAGGCGGGGCGTGTCGCTGGTGCAGGCCAATGCCTTGAGGATCGCCTGGGGCGACTGGGAAACGTAGTCGCCCGCTTCGTTCAGCCAGACCAGCACGTCATTGTCGGTGGGCGTGCGAGCATAGGTGACGACCCCCTGTCCGGGTGCTTCGTCGTGGATGGGGCGGGTGGCATAGACGATGTCGGCCAGCGCGGCGATTCGATCCTTGAGCGCGGGATGGGCGTCGGTGGCGCGCTTCCAGATCTCGTACGCCTGCGATCCCAGATCCACATCTTCGTCATCCTCGTCGAGGATGCCGCTCTTCTCGTTGAAGAGATCGGTCAGGTTTTGCGCGTTGCCCTCGAAAAACACCTCGTCGGAACCGACGGCCTCGGCGTTCTCGCGGATGCGCTCGCTCAGGCGCTCGCGGAGCCGGATGACGCGGTTGACGCCCTCCTGGGGAAAGAATGAGTAGCAGAAGACCTTCTCGGCCTCCTGCCCGATCCGGTCGACACGGCCGGCACGTTGAATCAGGCGGATGATGGCCCAGGGCATGTCGTAGTTGACCACGATATGCGCATCCTGAAGGTTCTGCCCCTCGCTCAGCACGTCCGTGGCCAGCAGGACGCGGATTTGCCGTTCCGGAGGCGGCGGATCCACTTGATTGCTGCGGGGAGAGAAGCGCTCGACGATGTCTTGAATGTCCTCGGTGTCGCCGCAGACCGCCTGGATCCGGGAGATTCCCATGAGCTTCAACTGGGTGCCGAGATAGTTCGCCGTGTCGGCATACTGGGTGAAGATCAGGATTTTGTCGTGCGGGTGCTTCTGCGTGATCAGGCCGGCAAGCGCGTTGAGTTTCTCGTCCTGCTTTGGAATCCAGCCGCCGGCATGCTCCAGCATGTCGAGCAGCAGGCGGTTGTCCTGCCTGAGCGCCTTGAGCAGCGCGGGTGTGAAATAGGCGGAGTCGACCCAGCCGATCGCGTCGGAACCCGTGTCGGCCAGCTCGTCATAATGGCGCTTGCCGGCGAGCCGGTAGTTTTCAGGATCGACCGAAAAGGTCAGCTGCAAATCGCCATTGCCGCTCTCATCGTCCAGATAGCCTTCGCCCAGGCCGCCCTCGTCGCCGATCGGCACGGGGAGACGGTGTTCCAGCGCATGGATGAAGACGGCATTGCGGACGGCATGGCGGTAGAGCGAGATCAGAAAGGCAATGCCGCTGCTGTCGAGGCGCTTGTAGAATCCGCTGCGGCAGAAGCCCATCAGGCGCAGGCCGGCACGGGAAAGGTTGTCGAGCAGTTCACGTTCGTTCGTGTCGGCGGCCTGGCGGCGCTTTTCATCGATGAACTTCTTCAGTCCGTAGCGCGGCAGCTTCAGCATCGCCATCCGGTCGGCCATGTCGTCGGAATAGAGCCGTTCAAACATGTCCCCGTCGCTGGTCTTGAAGGTCAGCGTCAGCGGCTTGCGTTCGGGAAAATAACTGCGCTGGCCATCGCGGAACTCGATATAGCGGCGGCCGTTGACGGGGTCGGTCTTGGCGTAGTTCTCCTTGATGAAGGTTCGTGTGCGGCGGACGAGAAACAGCCGCATCAGATCGCGCCAGTCGTCGGCGAAGGGGCTCTGTTCGAAAGCGCGGATGCTGCGGATGAAGACATCGGCATGGCGCATGCCGAATTCGCGCATGCCGCCGATATCCCGGACGTAGGCCTCCGGCTGGAGCCCCAGATCGTCGTCCGCCCCGAGGAAAAGCCGGAGCTGGCTGGCGAGATCGGAGAAGTCCTTGTTGTAGGGCGTGGCGGTCAGTAGCAGCACGCGGCAGTTCTGGTACTCGATCAGGTTGCGGATATTGTGGTAGCGGGCGCCTTCGCGATTGCGGAGGTTGTGGCTCTCGTCAACGATCACCAGCCGATAGAAACGCATGCTCCGTACGTCCAGCCGCCTGGCAATGGAGACGACATCGGCTTTTAGGTCATAATGACGGACATACTTGCGCCACATCTCCTGCAGGTTGGCCGGGCAGAGAATCAGCGTGCTCCCGGCGTAGCGCATTTCGTAGACCGCCGCCACGGCGCAGGCGGTGATGGTCTTGCCCAGGCCAACCACGTCGCCAATCATGGCGCCTCCCCGGCGGTCCAGATGCCGGGCGACGAGCTTGACCGCCGTTGCCTGGAAATCAAAGAGATCCTGTTCGAAAGCGGGCGGCAGCGTGAACTCGCTCATGCCGCTCCGGGCCTCGCGGCTCAGATGGTAGATGATTTTCAGGTAGACTTCGTAGGGTGACGGCCCATTCTCTCCGGCCCAGCTTTCATCGATCACCTGCGCCAGATCCGCTGAAATGTCGATGCTGAAGCGGTCGTTCCACCGGTCGTCGAACCACCGGGAGAGCTTGGCGCCGTCGTCGCGGTCGCCGAACTCGGCGTTCAGCTCCCCTTGGCGCGTCAATCCGTTCATGGTCAGGTTGCTGCTGCCCATGATCGACTGGATGGGGTTGAAGTTGTCTTCGGGCCGGTGCGCCAGGTAGAGTTTGGCGTGAAGGGGCTCGCGCAAATGGAGTTTGACCGTCACCTTGCCCGCTTTCAACTGAGCCGAGAGGCGCCGCAAGGCCCACTCATCCCTTGCGCTGGGTACCCCGCGCACCAGTTGCCGGCGGAATTCCGTGCCGATCCGGCGCTTGCACCGCCGGACTTCCTCGGAATCCGGCGGCTCGTTGCGTTTGTAGCAGGAGTAAAGCTGTTGAATCAACTCATCCGGCGGGCGGTGCATGCCGATGAGCAGACGGCAGATGCGGAAAACGCGCTCATCATGCTCATCGATATAGTCGCCTGGAAGCTTCTCGACCGTCTCGCAGACCGCCCCCCAGCCCCGGAGGTTGAAATAGCCCGCGCAGAAATCGGCCCGCTTGACACCGACATTGGCGAGGATACCGAGCAATCCCTCTTCAAACCTCAGTTCGATGTTGTCATAGATTCTCGACATTACGGCGTTCGCCTTCTCCTCATGGAGCAATACCGGCTCAATGTGAGGCGATTATAGGCTTCCTGTCTCGAAACTCAAGACTGGAGCGCAGACGGTAGGCCCGCGGCGTCAGGCCGGTCTCGTTCAGGAAGCGGGCGTAGAACGCGGTCGGGCAGGAGAGTGCCCGTTAAATATGAAGCTTTTTCACCAGCTTGGTGCTAACCTATTTATCGATGCCACGCATCGGGCGCAGGCGGGCCGACAGCCCGCCAACGAAGGGAGACACGCCATGTCGGGTATTGCTTTGCGATTGAGCCAACTTTTCCGCGGGAAGCGCAACCTCGTGATTTCCGCGCTGGACCATGTCATGGAGTACGGGGACCAGCCCGGCATCGAGCAGGCCGCGCCGGCAATCCGAAACTGCCTGGCAACGGATGCGCTGCTGCTGCCGCGCTTCATGCTGCAGCGCCACTGGGAACTGCTGGCAGGCCCCGTCGCGCCGACGCCGGTCGTGCGAATCAACTGGAGCGCCTCCTTCTACTACCCCCTCGAGTACCGCGAGGGCTTCACGACCATCGCCACGACGGTCGAGGAGGCCGCGCAGGCCGGGGCGGGGGCGGTTATCTGCTCGCTCTTCCTCGAGGAGGAGAACGACCGGCGCCGCGAGACGGAGAACGTGCGCACCTTCTGCGAGGTCGTGCGCCAGAAGGAACGGCTCGGGATTCCCCTCATCGGCGAGGCCTACGTGGTCGAGCACACCGAGCGAACGCCCGCGCAGGTGCATGCCAAGGTCAAGCGCGTCTCGCGCATCATGGCCGAACTGGGCGCGGACCTGATCAAGACCTTCTACACCGGCGAGCGCTTCCACGATGTCGTGCAGAACACCCCCGTGCCCGTCTTCACCATCGGAGCGGAGAAGCTCCGCACGGATCTTGACGTGCTGCGCAAGGCGGCCGATTCCGTGAACCAGGGCGCGCGCGGCATCATCTTCGGGCGCAACATCTTTCTCGCGAAACAGCCGCCGGCGCTGATCGCCGCGCTCAACGCCGTCATCAACGACGGCGCCGCGCCGGAGGCGGCGCTGGCCGCCCACGGCCTGGAGGAGACGGCCCCCGGGGCGAAAACCACCGCCGCCCGCCGCCGTGCCGGAGGAAACGCCTGATGACACCCGCTGCCGGCCCCACGATCGGCCTCGACCTCGGCACCAGCGCGATCAAAGGCGTGCTGATGGCCGCCGACGGCCGCATCCTGCGCACAGCCTCGCGGCACATGGTCTATGACCATCCCTACCCGGAGCACGTGGAGTGCGAGGCCCAGCAACACTGGATCGAGACCGCGGCTCTGATCCGGGAATTGGCCGAGGCGGCGCCGCAACCCGTGCGGGCGATCGCGCTCTCGGGCGCCTCCGGCAACACCCTGCTGGCCGATGCCGCGGGCAACCCCCTGACGCCCATCATCAACTGGATGGATAACCGCGCCGTCGGCGCCGATCTGCCGGCCCTGCGGGGGCTGACGCCGGATGACATCCGCCGCGTCACCGGCTGGCCCTGCAACGACATCTTCCCCCTGGCCCATCTCGCCTGGCTGCGGGCGCGCGATCCCGGGCTGCTCGATGCCGCCGCCCACGCCTGCATGAACACCGACTGGCTGCTCTTCCGGCTAACGGGCCAGTGGGTCATGGACTACTCCACCGCGACGACTTTCCACCTGCAGGACCAGGTCGGACGCCGATGGCACCGTCCCTTCCTGGAGCGGCTCGGTCTGCGCGAGTCGCAGCTCTCGCGCCTCGCCGGTTCCGGTGTGGCCGTGGGTCCGCTGACGCCGGAGGCGGCCGCCGCCACGGGACTGACGACAGAGGCGCTGGCTGTGACCGGGGCGTTCGATCACCCCTCCGCGGCGCGCGCCGCCGGCATCACCCGGCCTGGCCAGCTCATGCTCTCCTGCGGCACCTCCTGGGTCGGTCTCCTGCCGTGGTCCGACCGCGACGCACTCATCGAGGCCGCCCTGCTCTGCGATCCATTCCTCAGCGACACGGGCGGCCCCTGGGCCGGCATGTTCTCCGTGCCCGCGATCGGCCCCGTGATCGACGCGTATGTCGCGTCCCTCTCCGCGCCCGGAACCGACCGCCGCGCCCAACTGGAGCGCTTCGACGCCCTGGCGGCCGCCGCGCCGACCGGCGCGGCGGGTCTGGAAATCGACCTGACCGAGCCGTTCCGCCCGGTCGACGCGCCGCCCGCACTCGTCGCGCGCGCGGTGATGGAGGGCGCGGCACGGGCGCTCCTGGCGCCTCTGGACCGCCTGCGGGTGCGCGGATTCGCCTTCCAGCAGGCTGTCATGGTGGGCGGTCCCGGCAACAGCCCGGTCTGGCCGGGCATTGTCGCGTCGATTACCGGCCTCGACCTGACGGTCGGCACGGCCCACGCCGGCGCCGCGGGCGCGGCCCTGCTGGCGCGCCGCGGCGCGGAGAAGTTCCGCGAAAGCTCCGGCTCCGGTCGATCAAACGGCACGGGCCGCACCGACCGCGATCGCGACGTCTACGACCGCGAGCTGCGCGGATTCCTGCCGCCGCGGCTCTTCGATGTCCATGTGCATCTGCTCGATGCCGCCAGCCATGTCGCCGGCAGGGAGTATCCTCCCCGGAGCTGCTACCGCAAGTTCGGCTGCACCTTCACGCGGGAACAGTACCTCGACTGGGCGGCCGAGTGGCTTCCGGAACAGGAGCTGCACTTCAACGCCTTCGGCCACCCGGGCCGCGAGACGGATCGCGACCGCGCCGCCGCGTATGCCGGCCGCGTGTCGGACAACCGGCGCGCCTTCGGCATGGCGCTGGTGTCGCCGGCGGATCCCGCCGACCAGGTGATCCGCTGGATCGAGGAGCACCACCTGGTAGGCTACAAGCCCTATCTCAACTTCGTGGAGGGGAAGCCGACGTCCGAGATCACGATCGGCGACATGCTGACCGAAGATCAGATGGCCTATGCCGACGCGCGCGGGCTGGCGGTTCTGCTGCACATCCCCCGTCCCGGGCGCCTGGCAGACCCGGTCAACCAGCGTGACATGGTGGCCATCTGCCGGCGCTACCCGCGCGCCAAGATCATCTTCGCGCATGTAGGCCGCGCCTACTTCCTTTCGGGCGTGCTGGGCGGTCTCGACGGCATCGCCGCATGCCCCAACGTCTACATCGACACCGCGATGGTCAACCACGAGGGCGTCCTCGAACATGCCTTCCGCAGTTTCCCGCGCGAGCGCATCCTCTTCGGATCGGACGCGCCGATCGCCTGCCTGCGCGGCAAGTCGGTCGAGATCAACAACCAGTACGCCTACCTGATGGGCGAGGAGTACGAGGTTGGCACTTCAATCTACGATGCCCTGGGCGCCGTCAAGTTCACCACGTTCTTCTACGAGCAGTTGCGCGGCATCCGGCTGGCGTCGGAACGCGCCGGCCTGACGGAAGCCGAGGTCGAAGGCATCCTCTTCGGCAATGCCCACCGCCTCTTCACGGCGCTGGGCGCGGCGGCCCTGGAACGGAAGGCGCCTGGCGACAGCCGGCCCGGCAAAAAACGGAGACAACCATGATAAAGCAAGACCAGACCCGCATCGGCCTGTTGCCGTTATACCTCAAGCTCTACGACGATCTGCATCCCGCATGCCGCGAGGGTTTTGCGGCCTTCCAGCGCCGCATCGCGAAGGGATTCGAGACGCGTAGCGTCGCGGTCGTGCCGGCGCCGGTCTGCCGTGTCGCGCCGGAATTCGCCGCCGCCGTAAAGCAGTTCGAGCAGGAGGGGGTGGACGCCATCGTGACGCTGCACCTGGCCTATTCGCCCTCGCTCGAGGCGTTGGAAGCCCTCCGGGCCACCGAGCTGCCTCTGATCATGCTGGACACCACCATGGACGCCGCCTTTGGGCTCGGCGTCTCGCCCGACCGCATCATGTACAACCACGGGGTGCACGGGGTGATGGAT